>JANOZG010000228.1:0-3256 GCA_031429275.1 Planctomycetota bacterium | reverse complement strand
GTATCGGCAAAAAATCACGTTGCCTTACGTCGTGGAAATGGAGCCCCTCCCCCATGAACATGGTTTCCGAACTCAAATTCAAAACCTCTAAAAACACAGCTTAATCCGCCACTTCGAACTACGCAAAACGGAATCGCACCCTTATGGGACGAATTCCTTTTATCGGCCGCCTTACAGCGTCATCAGGAACGTCTTCAGCTCCGACATAACCTCTGGCAATCCGGCGATTTTTTCGTCAGGGTGGGACTTAAGAACATCGTCGAGTGACTTAAATCGAGCATCATGAAAGAACGCTCGACGATGCCGCAGGCCGTGCAGTGATGGTGGATTGAACATTTTCGAACCTGCTTCATCATGGACAGCCACATCATAGGTTTCTGGCGAAGTATAGGACTGGCCTGGATTGTGGCATTTGACACAACCTCGATCACGGAAGGTGATCTTACCGGGAGCCACATCTTCATCTGCATGCTCAGGCGGGGAAGGTGTTGACAGGGTCTGCAAATAGGCAGCGATGTCTCTGGAGACGTCGTCATCACTTAAACCACCGGTGCGTGATCTTTGGTCGCGATGCATCGTCATCTGCAGCGTTTGCTGGACTTGAATTTCAAGGCTCGGTTTGCTTGCGTTCCAACCCCACGGGCCAGTGACAGACGCGTTCAATAGTGACGGAATTCGTTTCGGATTTCCGAAGCTTCCATCTCCGGTTGTATCGGCAAGCAGATCAGGGGAATGTCCATCGACATGGCAACTATTGCACGACATCCAGCCGTCGTGTGACAATTTCGCTGAATAGAACGCCGCCTCACCACGTTCTACTGCTGTTTCCAGCTTCCTTGGACTCCCGAAAGTTTTAGTCACGCGCATTCCGTTGCTGAAATCGACGAGTGATGCAGTATCATCCTGGGTGTTGATGCACAGAATCAGCGACGTCCCGAAATGAACCAATCGTGTGGGCATGGACCCTACATCAACAAACATTGGTGCCTTTGCGTGGCGATTCCAGAATGCAATCTGATTTGTACCAGCCACAGCAACTGCGACATGTCCCTGGTTCCATGCTGCGATATCAGCAGGATCGGCTGCACCGTTGCCAACATCGCCAAGTGGGCGAAAATGTTGGTTGTTCTCGATTGGTTTTACATCGCTGAGCAAGTCCACTTCCTGGGCCGACGTGACTCCATTCTGCATTAAATTGCCCCAGTGAATATCGTCTCGACTTGTTTCAGCCACCTTGCTGAGTCGCTGATGCGTGATCAGGATTTGCTCTGTCGATGTCTGACGAGTCATTCCTCCGATGTGGTGAAAAGGAAACTGATGGACAGCGACGATCGTGCTTGCCGAAGCATCGATAACGGCCAGTTGGCCACCGAACGCATCTGCCACCAGAAATTTCTGGTCAGGCAGGGCAAGCAATTCCTTTGGCGGAAAACTCAGCGGGATTGACGTGGCATTGTCGCCATCTTTCGCCAACGGGATGATGCAGATTGAGTGATCCCATGTCAAAGAGACGCAGGCAAACCCGCCGTCCAGTGAAACCGCGACTTTCGCTGGTAACGCTTTGAGAGCAATCGTCGTCGGTTCGACCGCTTTCGACGTAGGCTCAGATTCCAGCATTGGCTCAGTGTTGATGGCAAGCAGGGATGGTGGTGTGCTCGAGACGGCAATGAGGCGTTTGGAGTTTGGCATCAACGCGGCGTCAACGATTCCAGACCAATGGCCTGAAATCACTCGACTTTCAAGTGTCTTGGTGTTGATGATCGAGATAGTTGGCAGGTCTCGATTGACGATAAATGCGGATGCTCCGTCGTCGCTCATAACAACCGCAACAGGATGAGCAAACAGACGCGGCTCCTCGGCGGCCTGAATTGACATGGCAGCCGACATCCAGGACAGCAGCACACAGATTGCATTCATCGTGAATCGTCGCGACAGAGATTTGTTCGTAGTGCTGATCATGGATTTCTCCTTATTGCACTTTCAGGAAGGCAACTATTCGTTCAACGATCGAGTCGTCAGTTGCAGGCACCCTCGGAGTCGGAGGAAAAAATCCTGTTGGCCACGGCGCTACGGATGTGGTTCCATCCAGGTTGAAGGATACTGCTGCTGGGACAGGAATTGGATTTGTTTTGTCGTTGAGTCCGGCAAGTTTCGTCAGCAGCTTCGTCGTTGTCAGGCCGATGTAGTATCGACCATCTTTGGTTGGGACGAATTCGAGGATCGATTGAGGTGCGGCTGTTTTTTCGGTTGAAATCGCCCAATGCTTGAACTCGTCGCGAAACACAGGGAACTTTCGTTCGTGCAGGACAGTTGCCAGCCAGTCGATTTGTTCCGAATTCCCCGGTTTGTAAACGACTGCTGCTTTGCGTCCATCAAGAATCGTGCCGACTTCGGTGGTCAACAGGCGACTACCGGATCGAGTGATCAAGTGACCGAGTCGGCCTTCGTCGAGCAAAGCGTCTGCCAGTAGATGCAGATGATGCGAATTGCCATCCATCGCAGATCGGAGATCCAGGATGATCGTTGTTACCATGATCGGCAAGTCGTCAATGATTTTGCGAAGCTCATGCACGGTGCTGGACGTTAGCCTATCCATTCGAATCAACACGGCAGTGGTATTCTGAGTTTGTTTGATAACACTAAGCGTCTTGAATGGCACGACCCGGCGCACAATTTCGACGTCGCGAGATTCTTGTCCAGGTGAACGAACGGTGAGCTTCACACTGGTCTCTTCGGGGCCACGGATCCAGTCAATGACGTCGTTGATCGAAACCTGGAATGTATCCTTGTCATCAACAGCTTCGACAATGTCACCTTCAAGGATTCCTGCCGCCTCTGCCGTCCCTCCCGGTACTACCTTCATAAACTGAAGACGCTGCGATTGATCATCCAAAGTCGTCTGAACTCCGATTCCGACGTAGCGGTTGGCAGTGAGTTGTTCGTTTACGACATATTCTTTCTGTGGCACAACTCTGACACCACCTGGAACAACCTTGTTCAAGTGTGCCATCGCGTGCTCATCAGCCTTCGCTTTGAATTCTGCACTATTACCAAACGGGGCAAGTTCCTCGTCCAATAGTTCGTATAGCGCATCCGTATCACTGATTGCGGAGATTCGAGTGCTCAGATCCGAAGAAAGTCGTTCCGACTCCGCTTCTGCGACACCGCGAAGCACTTCCAGTATGAGCTGCTGTCGCGTTGGCGGATCGATATGATGCTCCATCACGGCTTCGATGATGTCTCGAATGTAGTTCGC
>JANOZG010000227.1:0-3463 GCA_031429275.1 Planctomycetota bacterium | reverse complement strand
GCGGAATTGCTGCTTTGCGAGTGTGCCGTTTTGTCCGATCTGCCACGTGCGGTTTGTTGACCGCTTGTTCTCACATTTCTTTGCTGTATTCAGTCCGCCAAGGGAATCCCGCATCTGATCGAGGTTAGCATTTCTCGACCGCCCCAAACGGAAGTCAAACTAAGCGCGGGGATTGTAAATCACTCTGTACCGAAAGAAAGACCCCTGCTCAAAGATTCTCACAACCCATCTGATCAATCAGTGATGGCAGTTGGGCTAGAGTATCGTCAGTTCCAGGGCTTCGCCCACACAGAATTCCGACACACCGCGTTAAGTGCAATGGGTAGAACTATTTACAGCTGATTCCGTAAGCGAGACTCTCGCGACGAATGCTGTGCTAAATATGTTTCACCAGCAAAGACTGCAGTTTTTCTGAAAACAGGGAGCTTTCAATCAGTTTCAGCTGCCCTTAAGTGCGCGATAGTGCCGAATCAGACGATTTGTTGATGAATCATGGTTCAGTACAGGCTCATCAGTCCCTTCAAGTTCCGGCACGATCCGCTGAGCCAGAACTTTGCCCAATTCCACGCCCCATTGGTCAAACGAATCGACGTTCCAAATCGCCCCCTGCGCGAATACAGAATGTTCGTACAAAGCGATCAGCTTGCCGAGGATTTCAGGCGTTAGCTGATCGGCAAAGATCGTGTTTGACGGGCGATTGCCCTCAAAGACACGATGCGGCACCAGCCATTCCGCCGTACCTTCAGCGCGAACCTGTTCGGCTGTTTTTCCGAAAGCAAGAGCCTCTGATTGCGCCAATACGTTTGCAATCAGAATATCGTGATGGCGGCCCAGCGGATTCAAAGACTTGGCGAACGCAATAAAATCACACGGGATCAATCGAGTACCCTGATGAATCAACTGATAAAACGAATGCTGTCCGTTGGTTCCGGGTTCGCCCCAGTAAACGGGACTTGTGTCATAATCGACTTCTGCTCCGTCAACGGTGACGTGCTTGCCGTTGCTCTCCATCGTGAGCTGCTGCAGATACGCCGGGAATCGTTTTAGATACTGTTCGTATGGCAGCACTGCGACTGTTTGAGCATTAAAGAAATCCGTGTACCAGATTCCCAGCAACGCCATCAACACCGGCAGATTCCGTTCGAATGGCGTCGTCCGAAAATGCTCATCCATCTGATGGAAACCATCCAGCAGCGCATGAAAGTTCTTCACTCCGATGGCCAGCATCGTGGAAAGGCCAATGGCCGAAACCATCGAATAGCGACCGCCTACCCAATCCCAGAACTCAAACATGTTGCTGGTATCGATGCCAAATGCTGCGACCTTTGCAGCATTTGTCGAAAGTGCCACAAAGTGCTTCGCCACCGCACTGTCGTCGCTTCCCAGTCCAGCCAACAACCAGTCACGAGCGCTTTGAGCGTTCGTCATTGTTTCCTGCGTTGTGAAAGTCTTCGACGCGACGATGAACAGAGTTTCCTCCGGATCGAGACTTCGTATCGCTTCTGCCAGATCACTGTCATCCACGTTGGAGACGAACAGAAAATTCAGACTGCGTTCGCTGTAGGATTTCAACGCTTCGTAGGCCATGACTGGCCCGAGATCTGAGCCACCGATTCCGATATTCACAATGTTGCGAATTCGCTTGCCGGTGTGGCCTTTCCATGCCCCGCTATGAATTCGATTCGTAAATTCCGCCATCTTGTCGAGCACAGCGTGAACCTGCGGGACGACGTTTTCGCCATCGACCAGTATCGTAGATCCCGCTGGAGACCTCAACGCGACGTGCAGTACAGATCGATCTTCGGTGAGATTTATCCTGTCGCCACGAAACATGGCATCAATTTTGGAGCGAAGATCAGTTTCCTCTGCCAGCTTCAACAGCAATGTCAGCGTTTCGTCGGTGATGCGATTTTTCGAGTAGTCGAAATACAATCCCATCGCTTCAATCGCAAATCGATCTCCGCGTGTCGGGTCTTCAGCAAACAGCTCCCGCAGATGCACGTTCTGAACCTTGGCCGCATGGCTTTGAAGATTCTTCCATGATGTGCGAGACGTGAGTGATGGGTGTTTTGTGGTCATACTTCATTCCGTATTTTCTGATTGAATGTGTCGCCCGACAGGATCGCGTTTAGCGAATGCAGTCGCACTCTATTCGTACACGGAAAAAAAGCAATGGCCGGTCGATTGCCGGCGTGCGATGTGATTTCGTTTTGGCAGGCCGACGATGCTGATTGCGTGCCCACATTCCGGTCGGCGGAGCGACCGATCTACGGTACACCCGTCGCTCCGTCGACGGGATTTGCCTCCGCGGGCGGCGTGGGTTCTTCTGCCGGCAGCGGCCAGGGTTTCATGGCGGGGTCGATGATGGTATTGAGTTTCCAGAGGCCGTCAATTTGGATGATGTCGAGTTCCAGCGGCGGTTGATCGGGCGAGGCGGGCTGAAGACGATATTTCGTCACTTCAGGCCCGTCTCGATCTAATGGTATTTCTTGAAACTCACCAAGCATTTGAGTGTCAAGCATCGTTGGCCGCGTCTGGAATCGAGCATTGAGGAATGCAAGGACCATGTTCTTTGAAGTCCAGGCCCCAATGTCCCCGCTGGGTACACCAGCCTCGATCGCGACTTTGCGACGGTCGGCGGGGCTGACAGATCGGTCAGAACGTCGGGGATCTTTCTTCAAGCGATTCGACAGGAATTCCAGATTTGCATCCGATGCCTGTTGAACAGCGAGGACTTCTTCGATTGAAAATCGGACCGCACTGTTCCCCAAATTGTCAGCGTTAGGATTTGACACGTATCCGATCAGCATTTCCCCCAGCCACTCATTGCGAGCATCCTCGGTCATGCAATCCAGGGCTATTTGAAATCGCCCATCGGCCATGGCTTCTCGGAATGCTTCAACGGCGGCCCGCGGTGAGGCTCCGTTCTGGCGCTCCCGAGAGAGTCGCACCTGTTGCTGGAGTTCTTCGGCTCCTCCAATGGAATCGATCTTCCAATGTCCATCCTGCTTGACAAATCGCAGCCCGATCAGCGAGGCTTCACCTGTGACAAGACCGGGAAGTTGCGCAGTGGCGGTCTCGTCTGTGAACTTAGCGTCGATAACATGCCAGCCTTCAAAATCGAAACGATAGTCTTGCGGCGGCATGACAATCGTTTGATTTGCCGCAGATGCGAAAACGGTGTCGAGTAAACTGTCTGGCAGCGACTCTATCAGCTTGATCAGGACGGCATCCGATTCATTTGCCGGGCAATGCAGGAATTGATCGAAGTTTACTCGCCATTCCTTTTGCTCTTCGAGCCCCTGTAGCGTTGAAACTTCGCCTGCTGCGAAGACCGGATGCGTTTCCGTGTACTGAATGTGACGAACAGGTTCTGGCAGTTTTTTCTGTGCCAACGCCGAGTAAGGGTGCAGAGCCCAGCGAAACTTACCCGCTCGTGTAAAGCAATCGGCCAGCTTCTGCC
>JANOZG010000226.1:0-16668 GCA_031429275.1 Planctomycetota bacterium | reverse complement strand
CGGATTGCTGCAGCGGGCCACATCTCGTTACGTCCTTCGCATGGCGACGACTGGATCAAGACGTGCGGCTCGCCATGCGGGAAGCAGGCTGGCGATGACACACAGCGTGATGGAGATCATCAGGATCGCAACGGCGGGCAGAATCTGGAACTGAAACAGGCTGCCAGCGAGTTCCGTCTGTGTCCTGGATTCGACATACATCTTCAGAAGTGATTGGCCTGCAAGTCCGACCAGCAGACTCAGCAGGATCGCCATCGCAGCACCCACGACGCCAAGGATCGCTCCTTCAGTGATCATCAGCCACAGGATGTGAGAGTCCCTCGCGCCGATGGACTTCATGATGCCGAATTCCGGCGTGCGTTCCACGATCGACATGATCAGAGTATTCGAAATTCCTATGGCCGCCGTCAGCAGGATGGCAATCGCAATGCCGTAGATGATCCATGCACTTTGATCGATCTGGTAGTCGATGTTTTCAAGAGCGGCGAGTGATGACTGCGGTGAAAAGTGCTGATCGCTGAGCATATCTGAAACGCTCCGCAAATGAGCCGAGCTATCCACAATGACCGTGGCGTTGTAGTACGAATCAGCATCCGGGTGACTCAAATAGATTTCCTGAGCGACGCTTGAATGAACCTGCAGTCCGCCCTTCGCCCCGTGAAACCATTGGCGAAACAATGCCGCGACAGGGTTTTCATTGCCTGAGTGCACAATGCCTCGCACAATGAACTGGCGTGTGACCACAATATCTGGCACGTCTTCGCTCTTCTTAAGTCCGCTGCCGATTAATTCGCGAAGCTGCGTCTTCTGCTCTTCAGAAAGTGACGTTTTGTCCAGATCGCCAATCAATTGAAACAGCGTCTGCAGGAACTGCGTTTGCTTCTGCATCTCGTCGATGCCAAGTTCGCCCCAGTTCTTGGTGAGCAGTTTGTAGACGTCCGCGACCCGAGCTTTCGATATTCGATATTCGATCTTCAGCGGTTGTCCGATGAGTTTCGGAAGATCAGCATCATTTCGAAACCCCATTTGCCATGCGAGGAATTCATTGACGAGTACGCCTTCGAGATCATCGACATCGGGCAATGCCCCTGCCAGTAAACTCTCCCTGAGCATGGAACTGTGAACGTTCATTGCCGCGATTCCGCTCATCAGCCCGTCGCCGTCCGTTTTGATTATGCAACTGGTTGTTGCTTCCGGGACCACAGCAAGGACATGAGGAATCTTCCGGATTGAATCCAGGTCTTCCGCTGTGATTTCATTTCTGGCGCTCTGGCTTTGTCGCTGCTCATTCCATTGGCTGACCAAAGCACTACGAATTCGCTTTCGGCGTGCGTCGCTGATTTTTGCATCAATGACGATCTCGCCTTCGGGCGGTTCTTCCCATGATCTTCCGCCAGGGAAAATGTAAATCTGCCGAGCAAAGTCAGACGAATCAAAAAGAGTTCGAATCGCAGCCCGAGCCCCGGAAGTTCCAGCGGCTGTCATCAGCAGCACAATGCAGCCGGTGACAATGCCCGTCAGATTGAACAACGTTCTCATTCGCCGCTGCCAGAGATTGTGCACGGCCATTCGGAACACATCAGAGGCTCTCATCGTGCGGCACCTCCGTCAGACATCCATCCTGCATGCGAAACTGCCGCTCACTGCATGTCTTTGCAACCTGAGCATCGTGTGTGACGATCACCGACGTGGTACCGGACTCACGGCACAGCGTCATCAGCAACTGCATGATTTCAGCCGCCGTCGTCGAATCCAGATTGCCCGTTGGTTCGTCCGCCAGAATAACTTTCGGGTTGTGTACCAGAGCCCGTGCAATGGCAACTCGCTGCTGTTCGCCCCCAGACAACTGATATGGCAAATGATCGCGGCGAGGCAGCAAGCCGACTTTGGAAAGCCATTCGTCAGCAACCCGGCGTCGCTCACCCGGCGAAACTCCGCCAAGGATCAATGGCAGTTCGACATTTTGAAACGCCGTGCGTTGAGGAATCAACTGAAACGCCTGAAAGATAACGCCGATCGTGCGCAGCCGATACTCGGCCATCTGAATGCGACTCAGTTGATCCAGCCGCTTGTCATGTACTGTCAGCGTGCCCGCAGTGGGCCTATCCAGCCCCGCCAGTAAATTCAGCAGCGTCGATTTACCCGACCCACTGCGTCCGATGATGGCAATCTTCTCACCCTGCTGCACCGCCAGCGTAATGCCCGCGACGGCATCGATACAACTCTGTCCAAGCTGGTAACTGCGTGTGAGTTGTGATGCGCGGATCATGTGATCTGGAAACCTACTTCTTCTCAATTCGATACAGATGCGTATCCGTGCGCAGGAAGATCGTCCCATCCAGGAACGCAGGTGTTGCGAGGGTTCGGCCTTCGAGTTTGTTGACGGCGAGTGATTCGAACTTCTCACCGGGAGCGATGACGGTGGTAGTGCCGTCTTCGTCCAGCAAATAAATGCGACCGTCGGCGAATGTTGGTGATGCGGAAAAGTTGCCGCCGAGACGTTCCTGCCAGTGCTGCTCTCCAGTGACCGCATCAAGGCACGTGGCGATGCCGTTGTCGCTGACCAGATAAAGTTCATCGCCGATTGCCAGCGGAGACGGATTCAACGGTGCGGCTTTCTTCATGTTCCATGCCAGATGCGATTCCGTCACATCGCCAGAACCATCGATTCGTACGGCATAGAATTCTGGACGGTCATAGCCTGAGCTGAGAAACACCAAGCCCTTGGCAACGACAGGGCGAGGTACATTCGAATAACCATCAAAACGAAACCACCAGTATTCGTCGCCGTTTTTCGGATTGTACGCCACGATGCTGTCGGCACCGATGCTCAGCAGTTGCGTTGTTCCGTTCACATCAACCAGCAGAGGCGTGGTGTAGGCCATGGGCACGTTGGATTTTCCGCTGAGTCGATCTTCGCCAATGTGTTCGCGTTTTTTCTTCCACTTGATGTCGCCCGTGTTCTTGTCGAGCGCTACGACAAATTGGATGTCTGATCCGTCGCAGTTCAGAATCAACAAGTCCTCAAAGATCACAGGTGATCCTCCAGGACCATGGCGATGATCGTGCTTCAATTCCTGCGACTTCCAGACAAGTTCGCCGGCTGTCGTTAAACACGCTGTACCGTGCGCGCCAAAGTGAACATAAACACGATCACCTTCGATCAGCGGCGTCGGCGATGCATGACTGTTCTTCTTGTGGACATCGCCTGGATTTTCCAGCGTGAAGACTTCAATGTCATGAATTGTTGCACCGGTCGTGCGATCGAGTGCGATGGCATGCAGCGATTTGCCTTCATCGATGGCCGTCGTCAGCCAAATCTGATCTCCTTGAATGGATGGAGATGACCAGCCAAGTCCCGCGATGGGAACTTTCCATGTGATGTTTTCTGTTTCGCTCCATGTGAGCGGAAGATTTTTTGCATCCGAATGCCCCTGACCACCCGGCCCGCGAAACTGCGGCCAATCCGCGGCTTCAATTTGAGTGTTGAGACAAAGAACGGCAGGGAACAACAGCAGAAATCGAATCACAGCATGGACTCCAGGCGGGCGTTGAAGTTGGCGGAGTGATAATCGTGGTGAATCACGGCACGGATTGCAAGAAGGTAAAGGACATTAGGGAAAGAGTCGTGGAGCCGGCTTTCGGCCAGTTGTTGCGCTTTATAACTATCAGGATCTACGGGACGACCGTCAGGCTGGAAGCCAACCCCCAGAATCTCACAGCAAATCCGCCACACCCGTGTATTTTTCAACCACATCAGGATCCAGTTGCAGCCCCAGACCTGGTGTTGTCGGAATCGCCAGCATGCCGTCTGCATCAAGTTGCCAGCCGCCAAGGGTGATCTCATCAATGAATGGCGAACCAGTCAGATACTCGACAAGTTCGGTGCCCGGAAACGCGGACGCCAAATGCAGATCCGCCGCGAGCCCGACAGCCGTGTTCCAGCCGTGAGGAATAAACTGCACACCGTTCTCCTGTGCCATCCATGCGATGCGTCGCTCTTCACTGATGCCGCCGACTTTCGTCACATCCGGCTGAACAATGTCGAAGGCGCGGGCCTGCAACCACGGCTGAAACGCCTGCCGTCGTGTCAGAACTTCGCCACCGGAAATTGGAACCGGTGAATGCTCTCGCAGTAACACGTAGTCTTCCAGCGCATCCGGATTTAACGCTTCTTCGAACCAATGCACGTCGTAATTCGCCAACATCTTTGCAGTGTTCAGAGCCCACTTGTAGCCGTTGGTCCAATGTGCATCGCTGCCACCGGCATCGACCATTAGACGGGACTCGCTGCCAACAGCTTCACGTGCGGCTTTGACGATGGCTTCATCGGTCGCTGCATTGCGACGACCAAACGGCCCCCAGCCGATCTTGAACGCGCGGAATCCCTGAGCCTTCACGCGCAGCAGATGATCCTGCAACGGCGCGGGTTCATCCATCAGCAGTGACGCATACGGCTGAACTCGTTCGCGATAACGTCCTCCAAGCAATCGTCCGACAGGCTGACCGGTGGCTTTCCCCAACAAGTCCCACAACGCGATATCAATGCCGCTGATGGTGTGGGTGATCGAACCACCGCGTCCCAGCCAGAACATATTCTGGTGCAGCTTTTCGCTGACTCGTTCCGGTTCCAGCGCGTTTTCGCCGCGATAGAGTGGTTCGAGAACAGCCAACGACGCGCGGACGAGTGCATCGTTTGTGAACACGCTGCCGAGTCCCACGGCACCTTCGTCCGTGTGCACGGCGATGAGAGTGTGGACGCAGTCTTCCGGTCGCAACTCGTTGCTCCAGCCACCTTCCGGCGTTGCTCCACGCAAACCAGCACAGCGAATTTCACGAATTTTCATAGTGTTGTCCAAAGAATTGATGACGGAAAACTCAACATATTCCAATCGCACGCCATTTCATCGACGCCGGAAGAATTTAACCTGCGGCACGAACTTGACATCTTCGTCGAGCGGGAAGATCGGTCGCGGGCAGCGAGTATGCCCAAGATACTGCAGATTGGCACTCGACGAACCCGGTGCATCAATGTGAATCATCTGCCGACACCAGTCGGCGTACATGTGATGCTGACAGTGCGGCGACTTCACAACCACTGCGTCAAAGTTCTTCGGATTCTGCCCGTTAGAAAAATAAAACGAGCGATCATACAGATTCACCGCGTGACTGCTGACGACCAGCGTAAAATTCTCCGATTCCAGCACGGCCGTCGGGCCTGCCAGCCATTCTTCGCCGAAAGATTCGCTGCGGAATCGGCCATCAGAAAGCAGTCGTACTTTCGCGATGATCGGCAACGGCCAAAAACGCGATGGATCCAGCGTGCCGCCGACCGCGACTTTGAACATGGCTCCGATGCCTGCCTTAAAAGCCGCAGCAACAGCCGGTGCATCAACGATGGGAAGCAACACGCGTCCGCTGTACTTCGCTTTCTTCAGTTTGCGAAGCACGGCGTTGCTGTCACCAGACGCTCCGGAACTAGTGGCATCGGCGGCATCGACCAGCGCGATCGTTCCGCCACTAATTCCCGTCTCAATTAACTGTCGCGCCATTTCGTCGAGACTCACCAGCGGGACTCGCATGTGTTCGTGGTTCGCCCAAAAGCTGTCCGCAATGACCATCGCTTCACTGGCAGCAAGTTCGGAATCATCATCGGTGACCACAAAGCTATAGGTCTGCAGCGATGGCACGTCGGTAAACGGATTGCCGATAAACATTCCCGCCGACAGGCCTCGCGGGCCGTTCTCCGCAACCTGCGCGATGCTGATGCTCTCACCGAAACGGCCTGTAGCCGTGATCAATTCGTCGCCGCGCACGAGCGCCGGAATGGCGACTTTTGCCGTCACCGGTTTCACCGCGCCAGATGCAATTCGCAGCAGCAATCGAGCGGCTCGTTGTCCGGTTTCGAAGAAGTCCACGTGAGGATACGTGTGATACGCAACGATCGCGTCACTATGTTCCAGCATTCGGTCGGTCAGAATTCCGTGCAGATCGAGCGACACAACGATGGGAATCGTTTCGCCGAGGATTTTGCGAGTCTCTGCCAGCAGCCAGCCTTCAGGATCGATTTCGTCTTCACTGCACATCGCTCCGTGCATGCAAAAGTATGCGGCGGCGACCGGCGGCGCGTTGCGGATGCCGTCGAGAAACTCGCTCGCAATTTGATGCCATGCATCTTTCGCCAGCGTGCCGCCGGATGTAATAAAAAATGCGCTGTAGGTTGGCACGATCTCGACATCTGATTCCGCATCAAATACCGACAGCGCGCCGCCGATTTCGTTTCGAACCGTGCGATGGTAGTCAGTGATGTCGGCGCCTCGGCGGATGCCAAAGTCGTCGTATCCACTCAGATGCGGATTGAAAGTGGAGACTTCCTGTTTGCATTCAGCGATCAGTATTCGTGGCATGATCGATACGTCCTCAATTCTACGAATTCATCACCTCATCCAAACTCACCTGCTTCGCGATCACTGCGACACAATCGCCCTGTTGAGTCAAACACGGGGCGCGGATCGTAATCAAATAACCCAAACTTTGAGCGACGATGGGTTCGGGATCACGATCCGGACGTTCAAGGTGATGGATGTAACCGACGATGTCTCCCTTCAGCACAGTGCTACCGAGATCCACACAGATTTCAAAAATGCCGGATTCCGGTGCGAGCAAATAGTCTTCGCGATTCAGTGCCTGCGTTAAGATCGCTGGCGACTTGCCAAGGCTTTCGCGAGTCTGCACAACTCCCCGCAGCAACCCGACATGAATCAACACATTTCGCAATCCGTCCTGAGCGATACGATGCACGCTCGCGGGAATACATTCACCACCACCAAGTTCCGTCGTCACAACGAGCTTGCCTTGGTTTTCCGCTTCGACGGGCAGTAGTCCTGTGCCGGCAATGTCCGCATACAGGAATGAGAAATCAGTGCCCCATGCCAGCATGGCGGCCAGCATCTTTCTTCTCTGATCCTTATCCGGAACCAGGTGCATATGCGAACACGGCACGAATTCCATGCTGCGTCCGCCGGAATGAATATCGATCACCACGTCGGACATGGGAAATAGAACAGTCGTCAGAAAGTGAGCCACCTGACTGGTGACGCAGCCTTCCGGTTCGCCGGGGAACGCACGATTCATATTCATGCCGTCGAGGGGCGACAGTCGCGTCGCCGCTCGTGCCGCCGGAAAGTTGAGCGACGGAATCAGAATGATGCGTCCCGTCACCATATCCGGTGTCAGTTGCCGAGCGAGTTTCATCGCGGCAATCTGCCCTTGATATTCATCGCCATGATTCCCACCCAGCACCAGCACAGTCGGCCCTTTACCGCTGGCGACTGTGGTCACTGGAATCATTACATTCGCCCAGCCTCCAAGATTGTGCGAATAAGGCACCTGCAGAAATCCCTGCTGTTTGCCCGGCTGAGTGAAATTGATCGATGTGTGGAGCATGTAACTTGATTCTTGTGGCAGACTGCTGCATTGATGGGACGACCGTCTTCAAACCGCACGGATGAATCATGCGAAGTCTGACGATGGAATGGTAGTGAGATCATAATTCGATGTGCGTTTTGGTTACAATGAGCACTTGCCTCAATCATCCACCAATATAAGCCAATCACCCCATGGAACGTGTTGCGATCTTTGTTGATGTTCAGAATATGTTTCATACCGTGAAAGACAGCTTCGGTTGTCATTTCAATTATTCAGAGTTCTGGAAAGTAGTCACGGCGGGCCGAAAGGTCATTCATGCCTTTGCGTATGCGATCGATCGTGGTGATCCAAAGCAGATGCAGTTTCAGCAGATCCTCCGAGACATCGGCTTTGAAGTGAAGCTCAAGAGATTCATTCAGCGGAGTGACGGTTCCGCCAAGGGCGACTGGGACGTTGGAATCACGATCGATATGATCGAATTCGGCAAAGATGTCGATGTGGCGGTGCTGGCCTCTGGTGATGGCGATTTCGATCTCGTCGCGAAACATCTCCGGGAGACATATCAGGTGGAAGTGGAAGTTTACGGCGCAAAGAAACTGACTGCCGCCAGCTTGATTCAGGCAGCGACAAGATTTGTTCCCATCGAAGGGCAATTGCTGCTGCAAAATCAGTAGTCCGCCAGACATCGCATGAGGCGTTGCATTGAATCATACAGGAAAGTCGCGACGTCATCGGTGATTGGGGAGATCAGATTTGCTGAATTGAAATTTGGGGCAGAAAGATTAAGGGCAGAAAGATAGTCACAAAGAGGCAACGAGGAACGAATCAGATTCAACCAAAGCGGCAACACTCCTCGCTCCATTCCACCGGAAGTGAGCTTATCGAGAACAAAACTGCGATTATCTTTCTGCCCATAATTTTTCTGCCCCTGAACTGTTTTTTAAATGATTTAAGGAGCATCCTTTGCCATTTGAATATCAGCACCGATTGATTCCGATGGATCGTGAGCAGTTTGGCATCGTATCATTTGATGTTCTGCGAGATGTCTTCCTGATTCACAATTCGCTGGGGCGTTTTTTTGATGAGTCGGTCTACAAGAGTGTTCTCGCAGAGTTACGCACAGATACCGTGCTGGAGTTTTGGATTGACGTTTCATTCGACACCTTTCGAAAACGATATTTGGTGGATGCTGTCGTTCAGGACGGCGCGATTTTCGAATTCAAGTCAGTCGAAAAGCTGACGGCGGCTCACGAAGCTCAGTTACTGCATTATTTGATGCTGTGTGATCTGCGGCATGGAATGCTGATCAATGTTCGCAACGGAAGTGTTGAGCATCGATTTGTCAACAACGCGATGACGCTGGCGGAGCGAAAGTCGTTCGAAACCACTCATTCTGACTGGAACCACGCTGTCGCCGAATATGAGCAGTTCAGGAATCACGTCGTGTCAATGGTGAATGATTTCGGTACAGGACTTGAACGCAGTCTTTACGAAAAAGCAGTAATACAGTTCTACGGCGGTATCGACCATGTCGAAAGACGATTGCAGGTTTTCTGTAAATCGAAACCCGTCGGATATCAGCGGTTCCGTCTTCTTACTCCAGAACTTGCGTTCAAAATCACGACGATGGAAGATCAAACTCAGCAGTCGCGGTTTATAGAGCATACTCGCAAGATGCTGAAACATGTGCCACTGGATGCCATTCTATGGGTGAATATCGCGCGACATGAGGTATCGTTTCGAGCTTTGGGGCAGAAAGATTAAGGGCGGAAAGATAGTCACAAAAAAAGCAATGAGCTACAGCTGTGGTTCACCTGAATCGGCAGTATACCCGGCTCCATTCCGCAGGAAGGGAGCTTATCGAAAACGAAACTGCGATGATCTTTCTGCCCATAATTCTTATGGCCCAGACAGCGCGACATGAATCGAATTCGTCTCAAGCACGGCCACGATCCCGCGACTGGAATCCTCACGCAGACTGATCAACGTTTTTTAACTATGGTGCCGACAAACATTCCAGCCAGCCAAATCGGCCTCGCGTATGAAAGCTACCTTTCAGCGACGGTAGCGAGTAATCGTAGCCGAGGGTCGTAGAAATCTACTCACCGTTCGTCTGTTTGCCGCTACTCACGAATTCAATTTCGATGATCGATCCGTTACGGTTGTTGAATCGAAACATTCTGAAAAATCTCAACAAGGTCACAAATGAATTCAAAAGGATTGAAGCGGCAGCTTAGATTGCTAATGCGTGGTTTTCGAGCGACCATTTGAAACTCATTGACCATCGTGACAAAACGCTGGTAAACTTCGGCAAAAGGCATTTGGGTATCAGGCAACCCAAGGCTTCTCGATGAACAACACAGGTCAATGGATTGCTTTGATACATGAATTCACGAATACAGACACTGCTTTGGTTTTCCCTGGGTGCGGGTTGCATCCTGACAATGCAGTTTGCCTGGGTGGCCAGACACGGCGGGAACTGGACGATCCTGTTGCGAGTCGGCAGTGAAATGCCGCATCGTGAATTCATCGAAAGTGAACTTGGGCCGTTGACCATGCTCGATACGGAAGGTCATGACGGCCAATTGAATTACCTCATCGCCCGCGATCCGTTCTTTCAAAAGTCTGCGTCAAGCGTCTTTCAGAATTCTCCATACCGCTGGCGACGGATTCTTTATCCCGCTCTTGCGGGCGGCTTTGGCAAGTTATCACCGCGATCCACCCTGGTTGGAATGGTGCTTCTGATGATGGTCGGAAGTGGGCTCAATGTCGTGGCGTATCTTGATCTTGGTCAACGCTAGCTGGTTCCGGGCTGGATTCTGGCAATCGCAACGTTGAACCCAGGTGGCTTGCTCGCCGCGCAGATTCTCACTGGCGACCTGCTGGCTCTGGGACTTGGTTTAGCGGGCATTGCAATGTGGTTTCGACAGAAACATGCCACAGCCTGGCTGTTGTTTGTCGCGGCAATTTTGACGAAGGAGACATCGGCCGTCATGACGGCATGTCTCGCAATCGTGAGCCTCATCGAATACAAGAACCGTTTCAGGGCGATGATTCGCGACTGTTTATGGCTTGGTTCGACCGTCATCCCCTGGTTCGCCTGGTGTGCATGGCTTGCCAGGCGGATGGTTGGCGGCAGCGGCATGAACAATTTCGATTGGCCTGGAATGGGACTGTTTCAGTCAATCAGCAAATGGCCTGGTTTGGGTTCATCAGAAGTTTTTGTCGGGGGCTTGGCAGTGGCACTCGTCGTGGCATCTGCGATCCTGAGTTTCCTGACATCCAATCGCTATCTGCGCGTCTCCTGTTTCGCGTGGACCGCATTGGCGATCACTGTCGCACAGGTTGTGTGGCTCTATCCGGGGAACCTGCTCAGGGCTCTGGCACCGCTCTGGACATTCGCGGCGCTGGCCTATGGGCAAGTGCAAGTGCAAAGGAATGTTGTAGAAAGATGATGACAATTTTGGATCAGCTCAGTATCAACCTTCAGGCCATCCATGAACAAATGCGATCGGCCTGTTACCGTGTTGGTCGCGACGCTGGCGATGTGAGTCTTGTGGCCGTGACGAAGTACGCGGAATGGCCGTGGGTTGAAGCTCTGAGTCAGCTGCATCAGACGTTCGGGGAGAATCGTCCGCAACAATTGGCGGAGCGACAGGCTTTGTTGCCGGACTGCAAGTGGCATCTCATCGGACAACTGCAGCGCAATAAGGTGAAACTCGCCCTGCAACATGCGAGCATGATTCATTCGATCGATTCGCTGAAACTGCTGGAACGCGTCGCTGAGGTGGCAGTGGATCTGAAGCTGCGGCCTGAGGTTCTGATTGAAGTGAATCTGTCCCACGAAACAACAAAGACGGGATTCACTGCAGATGAGCTCCGCCGTGTTTGGCCTCAGATCGTGAGCTTCTTTTCGGCAGTCCGGATTTCAGGCTTTATGACGATGGCAGCAGAATCAGAAAATCCGGACGACGCACGTCCGACATTCAAGTCTCTTCGCCTGCTGCGTGATGAGTTGCAGCAAACCGATACGAGTCGCGCCGCACGTTTGGAGCTTCGCGAACTGTCGATGGGCATGAGCGGCGATTTTGTGCCAGCCATCGAAGAAGGAGCGACGATGGTCCGGATCGGTAGTCGGATATTCGCGGGACTGTAATGTACAGCCAATGCTTGCCAATGTAGGTCCTTTCTGCCGGGACTCACCGTCTCAACCTTTGTGCGAACGGGAGACGTTTGTAACTCACGTAGAATTCAGCACTGACGACCGGTCCAGCTACTGCAGGTAGTCACCGAAACCCATCGGCAGATGAAAGGACAGACGGGCCTACGTCGACAGGATAGAAGTTCTGACGGCGTTTCTGATATGGCAGTTTGGCAAAGTCGTGCGTCTGAATCGCCTGAGCATCGACGTTGATCATTGTGCCGGCAAATTTTCCGAAGCTGGCTCGGTAATGCGCGGCGGATTTGACGGCGATGTATTGCATGCGTTCGCAATCAATCCCCAGTGTCCGCGCAAAGGCGGGACCAAGGGGTTGTTCATGGGCAGTCACCACCACGACCGACACGCCGTCCTGTCGCAGCCATGCCGAACGGCCCATGTTTCCTGTCAGACCGGCATACATGGGACCGTCGTAGGTAAAGTCGCCGTTGGACAATGCCATCACTTCCACGTTCATTTCGACAGGCGGTCCCTGAATCGGATCGGACTTTCCGCCCACAGCCACAGCAATCGTCTGACCGCCGCCCGCCGCATGCGCCTGCTCGACAACTTCCGGATCGACGATGTACAAGATCACGGCGTCCTGCAGTCGCAGGTCCATGAACGTCCGCAGAATCTCAGTCGAATCGCCCGGCGAACCACCACCAGTGTTGTCTGCGTGATCGGCCAGCACAATCGGGAATTTTCCGCCCGCCTCACCGCGTTTGATGGCATCGAGCACCGACACCGGAGCACACGTCCAGCGCTGGCGATGTTCCCAGATCCAGTCACCGAGTTCATCCGCTGCCGAACGAGCCAGACTAGCATCACGATCTGCCACTACGATGACGCTGGCTCCCATGTCGGGCACGTCGGCCCACGGGAAGCCCGTGGCAACCGTGACCGAAAGAATCCCTTTGCGTGACTCCATCTCATGCACGCGACGGATTAATTCGTTCATCGGTGGTTCGGCGGTGACCTGACAGATTACGTTCCAGAAGATCGGCAGTTGCCGCAGTGCCATCACTGGCCGGACTTCGCCGCGCAACATGGCGACAATCAGGTCTGCCGCCTCACGGCCGCGTTCTGCCATGTCAATGTGAGGATACGTGTCGAAGCCGACAATCGCATCGGCCTGATCAACTCGAAACTGTGAATGATTGCCGTGCAGATCCTGAGTCACAATCACAGGGCGATCTGGCCCCACAAACTTCCGTACCGCCGCGATGAAGTCACCGTCGCCGTCATCGATCCCCTCGACGACCATCGCGCCGTGCAGATCGAGAAGCACCCCATCGACAGCACCGCCGGTCGCTTCTGCATCCGCAAGTCGCTGCAGGAATTCCGCCTTGAGCAATTCGTAGTCGGCACGAACGATCAGGCCGCTCGGATAAGCAAAGGTCCACAAGAGCGGCACGATCTCGAATCCATGCTTTCGAGCCCCATCAATGAAGCCGCCCGCACAAATGTTCGTACCGGTGAAGCGGTCGATAATCTGCTGACCGCGGAATAACCCAAACCCGGACGCAAAGTCCTTCAACGTGGTCGGCGTCTTTACGAACGTGCTCGTTTCGTGAGAGATCCCGCCGATCGCAATACGCATGTCTTTGTTCTTCTAATGCGACAGCAACGCAGAATCACAGGATTGCTGAGATCGGCTCACCATCGCAGATTTTGAAAGGTCGCCCCTGGAGATCATGCACTTCGCGCGTCGGATCAAGACCGCACGCCTGACAGACAGTGGCAAGATAGTCGCCCGGAGTCACGGGGTTCTCTTTGACGTACGCCGCCTGCTTGTCGCTGGCTCCGTAAACAGTTCCACCCTGAATGCCGCCGCCAGCAAGAACGCCGGAATAGCAGAATGGCCAATGGTCGCGACCGTTCGTCGGGTTGATCTTTGGTGTTCGACCGAATTCACCGACGCAGGATACCAGGGTCTCATCCAGCAGGCCGCGTGCAGCCAGATCTTCCAGCAGCGCCGAGTATGCCTGATCGAAGGCTGGAAGGCAGTAATTGGCCTTCAGCATTCCATAGCCCGTTTCGCCATGCTCCAGATCGTTCAATCCGCCATGAGCATCCCACACGTTGTAGACCTTGGCGCGAGGCGTAATGAACATCCAGTTGACAGTCACTAACCGTACGCCCGCTTCGACAAGTCGTCGCGCGGTGAGAAAACTCTCACCGTATTCGTTGCGGCCATATCGGTCGCGCACCGCAGGTGATTCCAGTTCCAGATTCAGCGCATCTTTGACCGTCGTGGCATGAATGAGTCGATAGGCCGATTCGTAAATGCTGTCGAACGCCACAGTTGAGGCGTCGCGCTGCATGGCTCGATCTTCGGTTTCCAGCAAACTCAGCAGTCCGCGCCGCGCCTGAAGGCGAGCGACGGAAACGTCACCGGGAAGTGCCAGCGGAAGTTTTGATTTTTCGGCATCCGGACGCGGTCCTGTTTGAACATGATTGAAGACTTCTCCGAGTTCCACAGGATCATGAGTCGATCCCAGAAAACCTGCATGAGTTCCGGCGTAATACAAACCGTCGTGAGCGACAGGCCGGGGAATACTGAAGCTGGCTGGAATCGGCGATTTCTCACCGAGGTATGAGAACATCGAAGCGATCGACGGGAAGTCGCTTCGCGTTCGTCCATTCGATGGAAATGTTCTCGGCGGACTCATCGCTCGACCAGTCATCGTGTGATACACCGACACACCGTGATCCGTGGTCGAATGCGTCAGCGAGCGAATGATGGCCAGCTTGTCGGCCTGCCGAGCCGTGTGCGGCATCTGATCGCTGAGCGTGTTTCCTGGCACTGTCGTGGCGATGGGGTTGAATGGACTGCGAATGCCTTCGGGAGCATCCGGCTTCATGTCCCACATATCCTGCTGCGGTTGTCCGCCCCACATGAACAGAAAAATGCAGGACCGAGCCGACTTCTTCAACGGTGGTGCAGCTGCTTGCTCCAGCGCCATCAGTTGCGGCAGCGAAAGCGCACCGCAGCCGACCGATCCCAATCGGAGCATTGCATCACGACGATGAAGCATCTGGTTCTCCTCTTCGGGAGCGACGGATTCAAACGTCCCGGTCCTGTAGCTGAATTCGTGAGAATTCAGGGATACACTACCGGAGATTCGTTTCCGCAGCTCGGCGTAACCCATCGGAAATTGCTTGCAAGAACAGGTTGAGTGGAGAGTCTATCAGAACCCGTGGTAGTTCCAACTCGAACAATTTGCAGCATTCAGTAATTAGACCGCGTCGAATGTTGATCTCGCAAGGGTGAACCACCATAAAGCACATCACGGCGAGAGAGTCGGGCATTCGAATCACGTGAATCTGCGGAACCAACAGCATCACAGCAGGAGAACGGACGTTGAGCAACGATTGGAATTCGCGGGAAGTGATCACCGTCCAGGGCATTATCCGGCCAGAGGAAATGGGCGTGACGTATCCGCACGAGCATTTGTTTCTCGATGCGATGGATCACTACAGCAGTTACGGCTACCAACTCGTCATTGATGACGAAGACGTGATGGCTCAGGAGATTCTGGAGTTCACGTCTCGCGGCGGACGGACGATCTGCGATGTCACGCTGGATGAGATTGGTCGAGATCCGGATCGGCTGGTGCGGTTTTCACAGCGGACAGGAATTCACGTCGTCATGGGCTGTGGCTGGTATCGTGATTTCGGGTATCCGCCGATCGTCGCGCAAAAGACCAGCCGCGAACTGGCAGAGGTCCTGGTGAAAGAAATCGAAATTGGTGTCGGCAACACGGGGATTCGAGCCGGTTTCATCGGCGAGATTGGCACCGGTCGCCACCATGTCAGTCCTGCCGAGGAACGCGTCTTTCGAGCGGCCGCGTTGGCTCAGGCTCGCACGGGTGTTGTGATTTCGACGCACACGACTCGCTGGGGCACGCTGGCGATGGAACAAATCGCCATGCTGGAGGAATTCGGCGCGGATCTGTCACGCGTGATCATTGGGCATCTGGGTGATCGAGTCGGCGTGAAAAATCTGCTGCCCATCGCGGAGAAGGGTGTTTACATGGAAGTCGATAACATCGGCTATCTCGACTATCAGCCCGAGTATGTGCGCGCGGACAACGTAGCGGCCCTCGTCAAAGAGGGCTTCGTCGATCGCGTGCTGCTGTCGGAAGATATCTGCATGCTGAACCACCTCAAATACACGGGCGGCAAGGGCTACGGGTATCTGCTGGAGACCTTCGTGCCGCTGCTGCATGAACGCGGCGTGACCGACGAACAGGTTCACCAAATGATGGTGGTCAATCCGGCGAATGCCTTTTCGCGGAGACGTCGCGACAGTTGTATTTCGTAGAGTGTGACCAGCGGGCCGCGATTGTTCTATTTGAAATTCTGTATTTGAGATTTGAAATTCGAAGCGCGGGGCGTTGCCCACGCGGTTAAACGATTGTGCCATCCTCAAGCGCGCGGTAACAGCAGAAAACATGTTTGAGCAATTCGACATTCGTCCGATCATCAACGGCGTCGGTTATGCGACTCGCGTGAGCGGCAGTTGCCCGCATCCTGAAGTTGTCGCCGCGATGACTGCTGCCAGTTCCCAGTATTTCGAAATCGACGATCTGCTTAGTGCGGCGAGTTCACTCATCGTGCGATGCACTGGAGCGGAAGCCGGCATCGTGACCTGCGGAGCCGGTGCGGCGCTGACACTGGCGGCGGCTGCGTGCCTTGCGGGAAATCAGCCGGAGATTATGGATCAGCTGCCGGATGTTTCCGCATGCCCGCGTAACGAGATCATCTTTCCCGTCCCCGGACCGTTTGATTACGACCATGCGATTCGACTTTCCGGGGCAAAGCTGGTATTGATCGACTATCAAGCCGAAGACGCGCTGCGGCAAATCGAACTCGCGATCACTCCGAGAACGGCGGCCATCGGGTTTGTGTGGCTGAGAGTCGATGAACGGCCTGATCTCACGGCACTGGCGGATCTGGCTCACCGGCATGGGCTTCCCATAATTGTCGACGCAGCCTGTGCTCTGCCGCCAATGGAGAACCTGACAAACTTCAGC
>JANOZG010000225.1:0-2558 GCA_031429275.1 Planctomycetota bacterium | reverse complement strand
CTTTGTTTCGCGTACGCCTGCGGCTGACGCTTAAATCTTTTTTTTTGTGAAAGTGCTTAAGCGCCGGTGCTCAAATGGAGAGACTTAGCGTCTTGCTCCTGATTAGGCTCGCCCGGTCTTTGCAGTTTTCAAAAAGCGAACAACGTGGGCGGCTGATGTCAACGAGCCGGGAGGCTCCTTTGGGTCAACGGCTCTCAGCCCTCGTTAGGAGTCAGGTCACCGGGGGCATCAGGATCCACCATGCGAGAGCGAATGGTCCAGCGAACAAGGGGCTGTCCAGAAGGTCCAGCAGGCCACCGAAACCTGGCATCAGAATCGCAGAATCCTTCTTCTGAACGTCCCGTTTTATGAGCGATTCGCAAAGGTCGCCGATGAGGCCAATGATCCCCATAGCTGCCGAGTACGTCAGAATATTCCAAATTGAGCCTGCTGCGATGGATTCGGAAAACAACTTGCCGGCAAAGGTTAGCCATAACCAACCGCCCAGCATGCTGCCAGCAATCGCACCGATAAGTCCCATTCGCGTTTTACCCGGACTCAGGATTGGTGCCAATTTTCGTTTGCCCCAAAGTCGACCAAACGTGTACGCAAATGTATCGCCGGATTTCACGCAGATGATCATCGACGCGATCGCAAAATATCCCAGATCCGGATTTGGAAACCATCGCATCTGAGCCGTGACCGCTGCAAGTCCGCCTGCGTAGAAGACCGTCAGCAGGTTTGCGCCAAGCGACTCCATGGATCGCCCTGGCTCCCGAAATCGTGTTGCTTCAAACGCCAGCAAAGCAAGAAACGACAGAGTAAAGGCCGCGCCAATCCATCCCAGCGAAGTGAGGACCGATGTAGTCGCATCGACATTGCTTTTCGCGAAATAGAGATGGCTCCAGCCAGCCAGCACGACCATGCTGCTTAACGCAGCTGTTGCAAAAAACGAAGGTCGAATGCTGCGTACCTTCATCAGGTCAGTCAATTCATAGGCATTGCGATTTGCTATGAACAGACAAAAGCCAAGGAGAATAAACGCCGACGCTCCAAGCTTCTGATCCAGCCAGAACAGCGCGATGATGGTAGGCACCAGAATCGCAGACATCACCAATCGCCAGCCAAGCATGTGTTAACGTTTCCCTGGATGATTTGAGAGATAGAAATCTCATCTGCTATGTCACGGAGTTAAACCACCAAATCGTCTGTCACGTCTGACAAACTCGCGAATCGCATCGCGCAGATCCTCTTCGCGAAATTCAGGCCAGTGCTTATCCGTCACCCAGATTTCCGAGTAGCTGATTTGCCAAAGTAAGAAATTACTGATGCGATATTCACTAGCCGTACGAATCAGCAGGTCCGGGTCGGGCATCCCCGCCGTCATCAGATGATCACTGACGGTTTTAGATGAGATTTCTTCTGGCGACAATGTTCCACTCTGGACGGCCATCGCAATTCGCCTGACTGCTTCCGTGATCTCCAGACGCGCGCCATAATTTATCGCGAGACAAAGCGTCATTCCATCGTTGCCAGATGATGCATCAATTGTCTTTTGCATTTCGGTTTGAATTATCGGGTCCAGTTCGCTGACATTTCCAATCACCCTGAACTGCAAACCTTGCTGCTGAATCTGTCGCCGCTCTTCCACAAGATACTGCTTCAGAAGGTGCATCAACAGCGATAATTCTTTAGGAGGACGCTTCCAGTTTTCGCTGGAGAAACAATAAAGCGTCAATTGCTCCATTCCCAGACGAGATGCTTCTTCCACAACCGCACGAACAGAAATCACACCTCTGCGATGTCCTTCAATTCGTGGCCAACCATGCTTTTGAGCCCATCGTCCGTTGCCGTCCATAATGATGGCAACGTGCCGTGGCATTGCAACTCGACTAATGCCCATAGCGGCAAGCTGAGCATCAGAATACTTCTCTTCCCGTGACAACGCTTCTCTCCATCGATGGCGTATTTTGTCATTGCCCTGTCTGATAAACCATCTTCCCGAAGATCATTCGCCCGGCACTGCTCTGTAGGACGCTGGTGACGATCACACTGATATCTTTGCCCGCAAGGTTGGCTGCATTTTCGCAGACGACCATCGTGCCATCGTCCAGATATCCCACTCCCTGACCCGGACCTTCGCCCTCTTTGATGATCTTGATTTGAAGACGTTCGCCAGGGATGTAACGAGGTCGCAATGCGTTCGATACGTCGTTCAGATTAATAACCGGGATACCTTGAACACTTGCGACTTTGTTCAGGTTGAAGTCGTTGGTGATTACTCCCCCGCGTACCGTTTTTGCCAATGCCACAACTTTTTGGTCAACAGTCATACTCTTGTAGTCGGCCCGATTCGTCTCCATCACTTTGACATCAACATTGACGCTTTGCTGCATCTTCGCGAGAACTTCCAGTCCGCGACGACCACGGATGCGACGGTTCTTGTCGCTGCTGTCCGCGACGTCCTGAACTTCTGCCAGAATGAAGTCAGGCACAATTAATTGAGATTCAATGATCTGCGTTTCAACGACATCCGCAATCCGTCCATCAATCAGCGAGCTGCTGTCAACAACCAGAGG
>JANOZG010000224.1:0-13992 GCA_031429275.1 Planctomycetota bacterium | reverse complement strand
GTCCTCGCCGGAATCAGTCGCGAAGACATCTGTGCAACACAACGCACCGAAACCAGTCTGGCAGAAACATCACGACTCTGAAAAGTACGTTGGCCGACAGGCGTGTATTGTGTGCCACGCGGAGATCTCACAGAGCTATGACACACATCCGATGTCGCATTCTGTGTATCTCGCGAAGGATCTGCCACTTGTCAGTGAGAACGCGGTCGAATCGTTCGACCCGCCCGGTCCCTGTCAGTATCTGATTTCAAGAGATGACCAGGGTCTCTCGCAAACTGAAGAGTTTCTCGACCTGTCCGGCGAAGTGGTTTATCGCAATAGCGTGCCGGTTCATTATGCTGTCGGGTCTGGTCAGCGAGGCTGGTCGTTTCTGACAGACCGCGGCGGCGTTTTGACGCAAGGCGTTGCCACCTGGTATTCGACTCGCAATATCTGGGATCTTTCGCCGGGCTATGTCCCGGAGAAGCATGCTGGATTTCACCGCCAGATCTCCGATGGATGCGTCACATGTCATGTAGGTCGAACGAACAACATCCCGGGACAGTCCAATCATTTTGGATCTCCGGCGTTTACCGAATTATCCATTGGCTGCGAACGCTGCCACGGTCCGGGAAAGGATCATATCGACTTTCGCAACGCCGAGGTTCTGCCGGACGGCCCCGACCCGATTACCAATCCCGCGTCACTTGGTTTCGCGGAGCAGTTGAGTGTTTGCTATCAGTGCCATTTGCACGGTGAAGATCGAGTCGTTCGATCTGGTCGCAGTGAATTCGATTTCCGACCGGGTGAACGTCTGTCGGATGTGTGGGCAACCTTTGTCGGTGGTTCCGGAATTCGCTCCGATGCGACTACAGAAGCCGTCAGTCAGGTAGAACAGATGCATTCCAGCCGCTGCTTCATCGAATCTGATCATCGCATGACCTGCACGAGTTGCCATGATCCGCATCGGTTGCCAGCAGCGGAAAATCGGATTGAGTCTTATCGAAGTCGGTGTTTGTCCTGTCATGAACAAACGGATTCGGCCTGTTCGCTGGAACGAATGGAACGCCTTGAGCAAGTTCCCAGTGACTCGTGCATCGACTGTCACATGCCTTCACTGAGCGCCGTCGATGTTCCACACACTGCCCAAACCGACCATCGAGTGCTTCGCGTCCGGCAGCCTGACGGTGAACAGAGTCCTGCCGGCCAGATTTCCTTCATGGATCTGTCGTTGTTTCCGATCCCGGAATCTGAACAACGCAGGGCGCGAGGGCTGCTGCTGGCTCGCAAGGCCGAACGCACAAACGACCCAACGACGGCCTCCTCGGTCATCCTGATGCTCACACCATTCGTTGATGACACTTGTACTGATATTCCGCTGCTCGAAACACTGGCAGCCTGCCATGAAATAATCGGGGACAGTAATTCGGCTCGACTGCTCCTGACAAAAGCTCTCAAGCTGAACCCCAAAAATGAAAGCGTGTTGAGACGCTTGCTGCTGAATAGTCAGCGAAGGAATCAACCCGAAGAAGCTTTGCGCTACGTTGATCGAGTCCTGCAGCTTTACTTTGACGATGGAATGCTGCAGATTCAAAGGGCTAAAATTCTAGATCAGCTGAGTCGCACGACTGAGGCGTATGAAGCCGCGCGCAAGGCTGTAGCATTGCGTCCACACAATGTCGAAATTCGAGCCGACGTGGTCCTTCTGGCAAAAAAAATGGGGTTGGCCGACGTCGCCACCGCAGAACAGGCGATCATTGATCGTATGAAGATTTCCAGCGAGGCGACGTCTGTACAACGCGACAAATAGCAGTCTTACAATGATATTAAATCAATCCTGTCCTTCGTCGAACCGCTTTCGCTGCTTCGTGATCACGGGTGCCTTGATGGCGATAGCCGTCGGATGCCGTACGCGTGCCCCCGCTGAACCGCCTGTGCCAACTGAGCAGTTCTTGTTTGGAACGACTGAGGACATTCATGTGACTGCGGTCGGATCTGAGTATGCGTGGGAATTTGTAGCACCAGGGCTGGATGGTGTTCCGGGAACAACAGACGATATCAGCTTTGGTTCTGTCCTTTGGTTGCCGCCCGACCGGCCGATTGAGATTCGATTCGAAAGCCGAGACTACGTCTATACATTCCTTCAGGAAACACTGAAGATCAACGAAATTGCGGTGCCCGGTGTGGCCACTCAAGCGGCGTTCGTTTCTCCCTCAAACGGCGAATTCGACATTTCGGCGTCACCCCTTTGCGGATTCATGTTCGCACATGCAGACTATCGGCCGTACATTAAGATCGGACTTACCGAGGAGTTGCACGAAATCGTCATGTCACTCCAATCTCAGCCAGGCAGCGTCTTGAACAATGAGAATATCTCGCACTGACATCGCGCAAAGTGGCCTCATGTGGCAATCAGGAAAGAAGCTGCTGCTGGCGATGATTTGCCTTGGCCTTCATGTTGGGTGTGCGGATTCATCGCCACCGAAAACGCGTGATACGACAGCAACGAATGACACACGTCTGCAAAAAGAGAAACGCATCCTTCCCGATGCACAAGGCGCCTACCACATCCGACAGGGGGATTCCATCCAGCGGGTTCTGGATGTCGTCGCCGCTGACCGAGAACGAAAGCGGATCATCATTCACGAAGGTACTTACCGACCACCGTACGAGTCGCAGGCGATGGTGAGATTTCATGCGAGGCATGACGGAATTGTCCTTGAAGCCCAAGGTGCGGTCACGCTCACTGCAGAGAACCCTGATGCGGCAATTGTTGGCCAGCCGGGCTATCCGGCTGTCGTGAATCATGTCGTGTACTTTGGGGACGGAATCTCACAGGCAACAAGGCTCAAAGGAGTTCATATCACGGGGGCAAACGGTTTCGCGACACAGGACGAATCGGACGGCCTGATCGAACCGCATTCGAACAAGCCCGGATTGGAAAAGAAGTTGTTCTTTTACCTGGACGGCGGCGCCATCAAGATCTTTGGAGATTCATGTCCTGTCATCGAGGAGTGTAACATTTCCAACAACCGAACTCGGCTTTGTGGCGGCGGCATCTCTGTAGAGCAACGGGGGCAGTGCAAAAAAACTGTCACCATCAGGAATTGCACTTTCAGAAATAATCGGTGCCCTGCGACCGGATCGGCGATTGATCTCCTGGAAGGCAGCTCCGCCGTGATCGAAAACTGCCTGTTTGTCGGCAACATTGCCAACTCAGGAATGGCACAGGTGAAGACTCAGTATGGACTCAGCTACAATAGCCTCCACGGCTGTGGTGCGCTGACGGTCTTTCCGGGTTCAATGGCGGATGTCAGTCGTTGCACGTTCACTCAGAACTGGAACGGGGCGGACGATCAAGGCAAGTCCCGTTATCGAAACTGCATTTTCTGGAAGAATTCAGCCGCAGACGGAACACTATCGGGTAGTACTTATGAACTGGATGCAGCAGAATCAGTCAACGTGGAAGACTGCTGGCTGAATGGCGAGATTGACGATTTGCGGGGCACCATCAGTCCCGAAAAAAACACTCTGCAGGCCCCCGACCCGCTTCTCGACGAAAAATCTGAACCCGGCAATGAGATCTATCACGACGCAGGATATCGAGCGAACTATGATAAACACGAAACAAACGCCCTTTAAGATTCGTGGCTTCCGGATCGCCCCTGGGAAACCTACAAATCGGCATGTCGTCAGTGTGATGGCGGGAGCCCTGTCGCTTTGCATGCTGGTGGTCGGCTGCAACGAAAGTGCAACGACAAAGACCGAGACCACGAAAAAAACAAAGATCAGTGTACCTGAGAAAACGGCAAAACAGGGCTCGAAATCTGCGACAGGATCTGGCACTACGGTGCTCGGCAACATTGGAGACTTTCAACTCCTGGACCAGAACAACGCGACGATTAAGCGGGCAGATCTTGACGGCAAAGTTTGCATTGCCACGTTTGTTTTCACGCGTTGTACGTTGACGTGTCCGCTGCAGTCGCAATGGATGGCAAAACTGCAGCAGCGGTTGCAGAAGGAGCCTTCGTGGGACGGCATACGGTTGATAACCTTCTCAGTGGATCCGGAATTCGACACGCCAGCTGTCCTGAAGAATTACTCAAAGGGACTGAAAGCCGACGACAACCACTGGCTCTTTCTGACGGGAAAACGCGAAGACATCTGGACGCTGTGCAAAGACAGTTTTCATCTTCCAGTTGCGGATTCTCCCGCAGACAGCAGCGTTCCGATCGTGCATGATCCACGAGTGGCCCTGATCGATCGTCAGGGGCGCATTCGGGCTTATTTTGATCCGCTGAGTCAGGAGAGTCTTTCTCCGATCATGGAGGCGTTGAATCATGTGCTGCCGGAGTTTCAGCCCCCGGCAAGCCTGTGGCCATTCGATGATTCTGACAAGAATGTAACGCATCTCGCGCAGCCGCCGGAGATCCTGAACTCAGAATCATGGTTGAAAGATCGCGTTGCCAGTCAGACTGCGGCCCTGAATGGAACAGAAATCTTCCACGACTTTCGCCTGACCGACAAAATTGAAGGCTCGGGAATTAATTTTCGTAACCAGATTCTGGACGAACAGCGATCTCGACTTCAGGTGAATCACTTCGACCACGGAAACGGAATCTGCGTAGCCGATGTGGACGGTGACGGCTTGCTGGATCTCTATCTGGTCAATCAGGCGGGGCACAACGGGCTTTACCGAAACCTCGGCGGCGCGAAGTTTGAGGACATCACCGAAACCGCAGGTGTCGCTGTGCCGGGGCGGGTCAAAGTGTCGGCGTCATTTGCTGACATCAACAACGACGGCAAGCCCGATTTGTTTGTGACAACAGTGCGCGACGGCAACCTGCTGTTCCTGAATCAAGGTCAGGGAAAATTTGCTGAGGTCTCTGCGGAATACGGAGTTGACTTTGTCGGGCATTCGTCCGGGGCCGTATTCTTTGACTACGACCATGACGGTTTTCTGGATCTGTTCGTCGCCAATGTTGGCAAATACACGACGGAGGAAGTTGTTCAGGTGCGTGCTGATCGGACGACTGCGTTGCCCGTGGAAGGCGCAAAATACTTCGCTGGCATTAAGGATGCTTTCGGTGGCCATTTGAAGCCGGAACTTGCGGAAGCGAGCATTCTATATCATAACGAACGTGGAACAGGATTCAGCGATGTGTCCGTTTCATCGGGACTCAATGATGCCGGATGGTCCGGAGCTGCCTTGCCGATCGACGTCAACGAGGATGGCTGGATGGATCTGTACGTGATGAACATGCAGGGACATGATTCGCTCTGGGAGAATCAGCAGGGCAAATCGTTCGTAGAAAAGACAGCGACCTACTTTGCAAAGACACCCTGGGGAACCATGGGTGGTCAGGTCTTCGACTTTGACAACAACGGACACCTCGACCTCATGCTGACCGACATGCATTCCGACATGAGCGAGACCGTTTCGCCAACGCAGGAAAAAGCAAAGGCAAATATGAAGTGGCCCGAGTCGTTTTTGCAGAGCAACAATACCAGTATCTACGGCAAAGCCTTTTACCGCAACGATGGCGATGGCAAATACGAGGAAGTGTCTGACCTGGTGGGTGCCGAGAACTTCTGGCCGTGGGGCATGAGTTCCGGCGACATCAATGCCGATGGCTACGAAGACGCATTCGTCTCGTCCAGCATGTGCTTTCCCTACCGTTACTCTACAAACGCACTGCTGCTGAATGACAAGGGAACCCGATTTCTTGACAGCGAATGCGCGACGGGCATTGAACCTCGCGCGGGCAGCTTGATAGCACCATGGTTCGAACTGGACAGTGCGGGTATCGACAAAGACAATCCCATCTGCCGAAATCGTATCGGCACGATTGTGGTTTGGTCGGCCGTTGGCAGTCGATCCTCAGTACTGACCGACATTGATCGGGACGGCGACCTTGACGTGATTACAAATGAGTTTAACGGTCGTCCACAGTTGCTGATCAGTGATCTTGCAGGAGAAATCAAGACGCACAACTATCTAAGTCTGAAACTTGTCGGCAAGACTTCAAATCGCGATGCGCTGGGAAGCCTGGTGTCCGTCAGGTCGAGTGATCGGAAATGGCACCAGCAGCATGATGGCCAGTCCGGTTACCTGTCACAGAGTTCCGGACCGCTGTACTTTGGACTGGGCGATGCTTCGGTCATCGACGAAATCTCCGTTAAGTGGCCCTCCGGTAAAACCCAGGTGATCGAAGGTCCGGTGATGATCAATCAGGAACTCACGATCGAAGAAACCGAATAGTCATTGCAAGACGCCAGCCCATTTAAGCCAGTGTCAGTGAGTCACTGGGCCGCTCGTTGAATTGGTGTCATTGGAATTACGTGAAAATCGTCTTCCCCTTCGACAATCGTGATCAGGCAATCGACCGGAATCTGTTCCAGCACCTGCGTTGTGTCGGTAGCTGGCCAGTGAATTTCAAGGCTACGGATCCCGTTCGCAGTGCCCAGTCCAATTGATTGTTCCAATGTGTTCGCTCCAAAACTGCTCCCTGATGAAATCATCCGGCAGATTTGTCCAGGATCGGGACCATCGACGTGAACTTTAAGTCGCACCCCGAGAGCAGCGCGATTCTCGGTACGACCGACGAGTCGAATGGTGACTTGATGGGCAACATGCCCCGGATTCTGGAAGAGAATGTTGTGATATTTGTCACCGTTGATTGCCCCGCCCATTTGGATAAAAAGATCCTGATCACCATTTCTATCCCAGTCACCGAACGCTACTGAGTGTCCTTTTTGCAGGTGGCCGGTTCCTGCAGAGCCGGTGATTTCAACAAATCGTTTCCCCTGATCACTTCGGAACATACGATTCGGAATCAGGGTCGCTATCTCCGGGTCGCCTGTTCCAAGATAAAAATCCAACCAGCCGTCATTGTCGAGATCGCCAAAATTACAGCCCATCGTCTCGTAGACAGCACCGACTCCAGCTTCGTTCGCGCGGTCTGTAAAGTGTGCGTTCGTGTTTTGCCATAATCGACATGAGGCTGGCCCATCCGGCTTCTGCAACATTCCGGCAACGGTTTTCGAAACATTGCGTTCATAAGACGTCGCAAAAACATCCAGCCAGCCGTTGTTGTCGTAATCCCAGGCCCAGCATGCGAAACCGGATTGGGGCCCGTCAATTTCCAGCTGACGAGTCACATCTTCAAACTGCCCCCGACCAGTATTTCGAAACAACTGCGCTGCCCCCAGAAGATTATTGAGAAACAGATCTAGCAGATTGTCGTTGTCGTAATCTAGCCATGCAGCGCCTTTGCAGAACAAGTTCTTGCCGCCCGATAGTCCAGCATTCGCGGCGACGTCTTCAAAGGTGCCATCGCCATGACTGTGATACAACCGATTGGGTTGAGTCTCGCAACACACAAACAGGTCCGCATTTCCATCCTGATCGTAATCACCCCAGGAAACAGAATTAGAATTGACCGCTTCAATCAGCCGTGCGTCGGCAGTCACATCAGTCCATGTGCCATCGCCTTCGGTCCGGAGCAGCGTCGGGCGGATGGGCCGAAGCAGCCAGGCACCACGGGCAATAAAGACATCAAGAAATCCGTCATTGTTGAAGTCAGTCTGAACGCAATACAGCCCTCCTAATTGACCTCCCATGCCAGCGGATTCACTCGACATAGCGAATCGTCCGTCTCCCGAATTTCTATAAAGCCGCATTCGCTCTGTCGGATCCATTGATGTGACAACAATGTCCAGCAATCCGTCGTTGTCGAAATCCTCCATGATGCCACCGCCAGCCTGATTCAGATGATCCATTCCGATCTCGGCACCAATATCCCGGAACCTGCCGATATCATCTTCTGATTGACTCCACTCATCGATCGAAATCAGGAATTGCGGATCCACTTCATGAGGATGTTCCCCCAGTGTCATGTATGCGACGTTGAACAGCCATTTCACCTGAAGGTCGTCTGGAAACCTTGAAAGGTACTCCCGGAAATGTTGGATCGCGTTGCGGGAACCCTCCGGAAACTGATGAATTGCCTGCCGCGAGACAGGAAGAATGCAGGACGTCTCTCCACGACAATTGATGCAGTTGCTGTTCTCTCCCTGCCGCAGCGATGTAACACCCTGATTATAGATCAACGTATACAGCCAACGCTTTGCAAGCTGATCATCAGATTCGATCAACTTCCGCAATTCGGTCAATTGGCGATAGGCCTCTTCTGTTTCGCCTTCGAAATTGAGATACATCACCCGTGAAAAACCTGCCTGGATTCTATCTTCCAATGGCAAATTGCGGCGCTTCAGCACCTCTGCCATAACATTCGCAGCCGGCACGGCGGGACGATCCCAGATCTGACTGAGTTCATTCAGGGAAATTTGCGGAGACCATTTCTGGATACTTTTAGCCACAAGAGTAAAGCCGCTGGTGTCAAAATATGTTCGCGGCAAGTAGACAATCGATGGAGTCGTAGCTCCGACTTTGGCCGATTCCTGACGCCGGGCTTTTGTATTGGTTCGATCCGGAACTGGATTATCGCATCCCGTGAAAAGAAGGGACAAAAGAATTCCGAACCAGCAGAGCTGCCTTCCAGAATGATGACTCGCAAACTGACGCAGAGGAACGCAGTGAGCAATATGATGCGGTCGTTTGCAATAAGCGGGCAGATGGAAAGAAGAAATATTCACGATAAGTCATCCCCTTGACGCACAATGTGGTCGAACACTGTTCACTGTAGCAAATCACAGTGTATCAATTCACCCAATCGGAAAATGGGGGAAAGTTTCGTGGAAGTGTGGAAGGTGGAAGCATTAAAATGATCCAATCTGAATTCCTGCCCTGAAAATGCATTGCTCCCACATCATGTATTGGTTCAGCGTAAGTCGTGGAAACGGGTGCAGCGAATCGTAGAGAAGTGAAGCGGCCAGAGAACTGATTGGACGTTGGCTTGGCCAATGCCTGGGTGCCAGCCCCCAAGCTCCAGGCACTGAGGCACAAGCTTTTTCGTTGAACGGCAAGCCGCAGGCGTCGGCAAATCCAATGAAGATCGACGCCTGCGGCTTGCTGTTCAACGAATTACACCAAATGACTTGTGCCTGCGTGCTTATGGGGCAGCGGCGACGGTCATCTCACCAGAGTAAAAAGTGACAAGTGGTTTGTCGGAAGCCATCCATTGCAGAATCAGTCGGTATCTTCCAGGCATTGACGGGGCGGGAACGTTCATTTTGAACGTCGCAAGATCGCCTGACTGTTTGAGTTCCGCCATGTTGGCCCCAGCCAGTGTCGATTCATCGCGAAAGACGGCACAGACAACGCCACCCAGCGACTCCGGCGGCTGTTCAAATCGGATCTTGCCGTCGATGCCGACGTATTCAGCGTTCGTCAGTTCAATCGATTCCTGAGACAGCTCAGGCTGGCCTGCTACCCATATCGGTAAGATCAGAACAGCTCCCAACTGTTTCTTTGTGGGCTGCGGATAAGTCACTTTGGCATAGCTGACGCCTTCAAGATTTCCATCGCGGTCGTTGTTTGACCGGAGCCTGAAAATCAACAAAGCCACGGTTGCCGCAACAACCAGCATTGTCACAACAAACTTCCCGCTGACTCTGATTTTCATCGGTCTGCCGAAACCTTTTCCGTGAATGCCGTTTTTGAGGCTGAACAGCGAGTATCGGATTGCAACTTCTATTCATCAACAACAGTCAGGTTTTCACAAGCCACTCTGAGGGCCTCGCCCTCAAGCAGTTCCGCACGTAGCCCGGTGCCTGGCGTGGTGTAGTAAATGTTCAGATACCATCCGCCGAAAGTCTCGTTCGGCCCTGTGACAATACCATGTACAAAGAATTCCTCTTCCCCGTTCACAATGATGTACTTTCCAATCCGGTAGGTGACCGTAATTGAACCCTGCGGCGTATTTCCCGTTCCCGGCGTATTATCCGCTTCCAACGTGTTTCCATTCATCGGATAGTTCATAGACCAATTGGCCTCGACCAGCGAAACAGCTGCCCACAGCACAGCTACCGTGGAAATCACCAGAGTTCTTAATCTTCTGTTCATCGCATACTCCTTGTCAAATCAGGACTACACAACAAGCCATGACGACACACGCGGTCGTCTACTCATACACGATCAATGCATCCGATGGTTTCCTCGAACCCAACTCGGACCAGACTTCTGCCGCCACATCATTCGAAAAAAAATCCACATGACCATCCGCAAATGCAACATAGCACCCGTTCTGATGCAGCGAACCAGCTGTCTTGATCGCGAAGTTGGATGCACTACCAAACGTTACTTGACACGAAGGACGATTTGGCGTCAGGACATGATTGTACCAAACGCCTGTAGGCCCTCCTTGAGTCCATGTGCCGCCAAGATTTCCACCTACCTGCCAGCCATACGCCGAGGGATTGGGAGGCACCGATTGGCATAATTCGGCAAACTGTTCAAGCTGATCGGGTGCCGAAAGATTCAGGGCACTTGACCAGACAGCCCGCAACCGATCAGGTTTCTCTTTGCCGTCTAAGACAGAGAACCGCCATTCGGCAAACGCAGCTGTGTTGGAGAGCCCGTCGGGCACATCGGCAACCTGGACAGGACCACTCCTGGCATTCAGCAAATCCGTTGTTCTGGTTCCCCCGAATCGAAACAACCCGTTGAAACCAAAGGTCTGTGGCCCGGATCCGGAATTCGCACAGTAGCTGGACCTGGTGGCTCCATTTGTTCTGACTTGCGGCTCTGTCTCGGCTGGACAGTAGACGAGTGGAAATGGCTGACGGCAAAACTCATGAAACGCCGGTGATGTACGCTCCCATGATTCGTCGATTGATTCGAACAGGGGCCGCTGGTCAACAAACGGAAGCAAGCCTACGAACGGGCCAGCCATTTTTCCTCTCCCGCCCCCGCCAAATTGCTTGTGAACTCCTTCGTATGCGACCAATCCGACGGCCCATTGCCGCAACTGATTTTGACAGGCAATGGATCTCGCCGTTGCCTGAGCACTCAGGACTGCGGGCAGGAATAATGAAACGAGCAGGCTCAGAATTGCCAAGCTCAAAACGACATCCATGAGCGAGATCCCGCGTCTCGTCGCCGTCGGTCGAACTCGCATAAAATGCTCCTGACCCCGGACTCACACACGACGTGCCGTTTGGCATACTTGGTTTCTTGAAGTGCATGTCAAAGCGAGGGTATTCGCAGATGAGCGGTATGTCAATCCCCGCCCTTGGGTTATTTCACGAATATCTGCGCACGTCGTTTCTCTGCTCAGGGCGCGAATCGTTGAGATTCCTGACTCCATCAGGAGTATGCGTATGGGCTTATGCATTGCACTTTCCGACACATCGAATTCGATGCCTCAGCTCCGGCGTTTTCCTGCATAAACCGGCACTCGGTCTCATCGGTGCATCGACAAATAGCAGGCGCGTCGTAAGATGGTGCTGCTTCTTTCATTTAAGGATAAATCAGATTCCATTCATGAGATTCTGCCTGTGTTGATCCTCTCTCTTCGAAAACAGCCGCCGAGTTGCTTTGCCGGCGTTGCTGTCTGGCTTCTCTTTCTGCCTGGATGTGGCTCAGACCACGACGCCTCGGTAAATGGTTCAAACCCACCGGACACAGCAGTGAAGGAACTTCGAGCCGTACCTGAACCAAACGTCGTTCCATTCAAACCGGAAAAATTCAGCGATCCGCATGAGCGGATGATTCAGGTCCTCGCGGAAATTGCGGCGAACGCGGCAGACACGAATCCATATCTCGGTGACATGGACGTTCGGAGATTGCAATCCGAATTTGATCATCTGCTGCCGGGGCAGCCAGGTGAGGAACTTCGCATTCGCACCGGGCTCGGGTTCCATCTACTGCGCATTGGCAAGAACGAAAAGGCGATTAGTCATCTCGAAGCCGCAGCCAATCTGGTCATGGGCGGGCAAGTCGCTTCCACGGAAGATTCTGCAGAAACGCTGATTTTGCTTACAGCGCTGGCATGGCTGCGAAAGGCGGAAGTGGAAAACTGTCTGGATTCTACCTTGGCAGAAACGTGTATCTTTCCGATCGTACCTGTGGGGGTGCATCAGTCGCCGGAAGCCGCACGCACGTCAATGCGCTATCTTCGGATGCTACTGGAGCGCCGACCGTCCAATCTGACAGCGCGATGGCTCCTGAACGTCGCGGCGATGACCACTGGCGATTATCCACAGAATATCCCGGAACCACTGCTGATTCCGGTAACACGGTTCGACGGCAACGCCCCACTGACGCGATTTGTGAATGTGGCCAGGGAACTGGGCGTTGATGTAGACAGTCTCAGCGGCGGCTTGATTGCCGACGACTTCGATAACGATGGTTGGACGGACTTGATGGTTTCGGACTGTCGGCCGGACGGGCCGCTTCGACTGTTCCGCAACAATCAACGTGGCGGGTTCCAGGACGTTTCTGAGCAGGCAGGTCTTACCGGTATCAATGGCGGGCTGAACATCATTCAGGGAGACTACAACAACGACGGATTTTTGGACGTGCTGGTGCTTCGCGGAGCGTGGCTGCTGAAAAACGGAAATCTTCCCAATTCCTTGCTGAAAAACTCCGCGGACGGTGTCTTTTCCGATATCAGCCTCGACTGCGGCATCGCGGTCGATGAGTTACGTTTTCCGAACGCCCCCACACAAACCGGCGCATGGGCAGATTACGACCTCGACGGTGATCTCGATTTGTGTGTCGGAAATGAATCTGCACCGACACAGTTGTTTCGCAACGACGGTGAGGACCGCTTCACCGATGTCGCCGTCGAATGCGGGATTGAAGTCAATCGTTTTGTTAAAGGGGTTGTCTGGGGCGACTATGATCACGACGGCGATCCGGACCTGTACGTGTCCTGTCTCGATGGTCCGAACTTTCTGTTTCAAAACGATGGGACTGGGCATTTTGCAGACGTTGCTGAGAAAGCCGGTGTCCAGTTGCCACTCAAGAGTTTCGGCGCGTTTTTCTGGGACTATAACAACGATGGCCACCTCGATCTGTTCGTAGCCAGTTACTGTGCTTCGGCGGATGACATTGCCCGCGACTATCTTGGCCTTCCCTCCACTGTCGAAACGATGCGGCTATATCGTGGTGACGGAAGCGGGAAATTTCAGGACGTGACCGCAACCGCTGGCCTCAACCGCATTGCACACCCGATGGGTCTGAATTTCGGTGATGTCGATCTCGACGGCTATCCCGATTTTTATCTCGGCACCGGCGACATCCCGTATCAGGCGTTAATGCCGAACCTGTTCTTTTACAACCATCGGGGAGAGGGATTCTCCGACGTAACTTCACTCACCGGACTTGGGCATTTGCAGAAGGGACACGGGATAGCATTTGCCGATTTTGATTTCGACGGTGATCAGGATCTGGCCGTGGAACTGGGAGGAGCGTTTGCCGGTGATACTTTTCGCAACGCGATGTTTCGTAATCCGGGAACAACCAATCATTCATTGACGATTTCGCTCCGTGGCATCGACTCCAATCGATTTGCTGTCGGAGCCCGACTCACACTGCGATTCCGGGAAGGCGGCATTCCGCGCGTCGTCTGCCAACATGTGAACAGCGGCGGAACATTCGGCGCCAACCCGCTGCGGCAGAACATCGGCGTAGGCGCAGCAACCGTCGTCGATGAATTGGAAGTGGAGTGGCCGAATCGAAGTCAGACGCGGCGAGTTTACCGACAAGTGCCGACTGACTGTATCGTTGAAATTACAGAAGACTGCGACGACTTTGTGCGGAAGTCGATTCCCCAGCCACGATTTTGAAGTCGGCCTCGCGTTCGAGAGGGTTTCCACCGACAAAATACTGTTTGCATCTGCGCGAGACGGGTCTTGGTATTAGCCGCACGACGCTGCCTGATCTTGTCCCGCGTTGCCGGGATCTGCAGGATACTGGCCAGGGCTGTCGGAGGCATAGTGGATGGAAATCACTTGATGCCAGTCATCGGCGTTTTTAACAGCGATAAATGCGGCGCGGACGGCGGTGGTGGCTGGGTGCCATGGTGAGTAGTGTATGCAGAATTT
>JANOZG010000223.1:0-2416 GCA_031429275.1 Planctomycetota bacterium | reverse complement strand
GGGAGTCAGTTTGGCATCTTTTCGAGATGCGTCTTCGTGATGAATGTTGCTTGTGGCTTCACCAATCGTTCCGTCCGCCGCAATCGGATAGGCGACGACGTTGCCGCCATTGTAGTTGGCGATGATCAGCGTGCGGCCCGTTGCATCGACATTACAGTGGCATGGTGCTCCACCGAATGAAGGTTGACTATTCAGCTTCTTTAACGTCCCATCCGCGTTGATCTTCATCGCCGTGACACCACCATTGCCTTTGCCCGGACCTTCGCTCAATTCGTTGACCGCGTACAGGAACTGATGATTGGGGTGAATGGCAAGAAATGAAGGATTCACAACTTCAACGGCCAGCGTTGGCGAGCTTAGTTTCCCCGTTGCAGAATCGAACAAACACGTGTAAATGCCTTTGCTCAGACCACCGTCTGGAGTGTACGTACCGACGTAAACACGGAATTCCTCGGCGTGCACTGGCGGTGAGATCCGATTCAACCCCAGCACCAGAATCGCAGCGATGAAAAGAAATGCCGTTCGCAAGATAACCATGAAAATCGCTCCGTTAACGTACCTTTGAGAAAACCAAACCGAATACTCTACAATCGAAAGTCGAACATCCTGTTCGAACCAGAGTTGTGCAGGGTACGGTAGCTTGCGGCTACGATGCAATCCAACGCCGCCAGAATGTTTCCGACCTTTTGCCTTTCGAATTCTTTAGCCACTGAGTGAAATGGTGCCCCTTTGAAGAATCAACACCGGCTTTTGAAAACGTGTTCCGTCATTGTTGCTCTGTTAATCATGTCGCCCGCGTCTGCGCAGGAGGCTGCTCAGGCAGGGGTGGTGCGTGTTGCAACATTCAATTGCAGCCTGAACCGCAACAGGTCCGGCGAGCTTTTAAGCGACCTGCAAAGCGGCAACAACAAGCAGGCTCGCGAAGTGGCGGCGATTCTGCGAACTGTGCGGCCGGACATCGTGCTGCTCAATGAGTTTGATTACGACGAAGCAGGCGAGTCGATCGATGCGTTCCGAACGAATTACCTTGAAGCCGCAGTGGACTGGACGTCTCAGCCAGCTCTGAAATTTGAGCACGCGTTTTCCGGCCCTGTCAACACAGGTGTACCAAGCGAACTGGACCTTGATCATGACGGAAAAACTGGCGGTTGGGGCGATGCGTTTGGGTTCGGTCGCTTTCCAGGACAGTATGGCATGGTGGTTCTATCGCGATTTCCAATCGACGCGGCGGCCGCACGTTCGTTTCAAAAACTGCTGTGGAAGAATCTGCCGACGTCAGCCGTACCGGCGGCCATCACAGCCGGTGCCGAAGCATGGTACAGTGAGTCAGACCTGACGACGCTGCGTCTTTCGTCAAAGAGCCACTGGGACGTTCCTGTCAAAATAGGCAACAAGACATTCCATGTTCTTGTCAGTCATCCGACCCCGCCGGCTTTTGACGGCCCCGAAGATCGTAACGGTCGTCGCAACCACGACGAGATCAGGCTGTGGGCCGAGTACATTTCTGATCAACCGAGTCCATGGCTGACAGATGATAAGGGCATATCGGGCGGTTTGCCTTCTGACGCATCGTTCGTGATTCTTGGCGATCAAAATGCAGATCCCAGCGACGGCAACAGCTTCCCTGGAGCGATCGATCTGTTGCTGAAGCATCCCAGAATCAATTCTTCGCACGTTCCGACAAGCGAAGGCGGTGTCGAAGCTACAAGGTTGCAGGGCAAAATCAACAAGCAGCACAAGGGCGATCCTTCTCATGACACGTCTGATTTTTCAGACGGCAGCGTAGGCAACCTCCGGGCTGACTATGTCCTTCCCAGTCGAGATCTGGAAGTAAGTGCCGCACAGATTTTCTGGCCGAAGAATGGGGAACCCGGTGCTGACCTTGTCGAGTGTTCCGATCACCGACTCGTTTGGATTGATCTCGCGTTTTGATGGCGACCTCATGAACTCTCATGCCCAATTGTAAACATGACCAGCTGCAAACATGACTGACACAGAACAAACGCAGGAACTCTGCACGGCGTATCACGAAGCCGGACATGCCGTCATGGCACTGGTATTTGATCGGCCCGTGCAAAAGGTAAGCATCCTCCCGGACCAGCGCCGTTTGGGACATTGTGAACTTCGCAAAGGTGTCTCGCGAGCATCGCAGGATCGTCTGGAGGCAGACATCTTGATCCTCCTGGCAGGTGTCGTCGCGGAAGCGATCCATTGCGGAACTTACAACTGGAATGGAGCAGCGATGGACTTGCAGTCGGTAAAACGACTGGCCGTAATGCGAAGCGGACAGGGTCAGGCGGATAAACTCACCAGACGCCTGCTGGCTAAGACTGAGCACCTGCTTCAACAGTCGAAACACTGGGTGGCGATAGATCTGATCGCGGCAGAATTGCGGGAAAAGAAGTCAATCAGTGGT
>JANOZG010000222.1:0-3592 GCA_031429275.1 Planctomycetota bacterium | reverse complement strand
GATTTGTCTCAACTTGTCGGCACAAGAAGGCACCTCGGGCGTTAACGTGCATCGACGTCCCGCACGCTGACATATGGGGCCAGGTCTGGCCGGGAACAGATTACTTCGCCTTTGCGATCTGCAGCAGTACGCTCATTCCATCACGGCCCGGCGTCGCCCATTCGGCGATGGACTCCAGCTTCAGACGATTCAGCAAGCCTGCAGCTTCGGCTTCAGCGTTTTCTTCCGTCCAACGCGGGCCTTTGATCAGCAACAATTGGCCGACAGATTTCAAGACCGGTGTGAACCAGGTCAGTAGCTTACTGATCGAACCCACGGCGCGAACTGTGATCACATCGAAACGACGCTTCTTTAGAATCACTTCCGCTCGATCCGCATGCACGGTGACTGGAAGTCGCAGAGCCTTGACCATGGATTCCAATGCTGCAGCTTTTTTGCCGATGGATTCGCAAAGAGAAATCTTCAGATCGGGACGCAGAATCGCCAGAACAATACCGGGAACGCCGCCTCCAGTACCCACATCCATGACGTTTGCATTTTTTCCGACGTGTTTTGCCAGTTCAATCGTGTCGATCAAATCGCGCGTGACAAACAAATCCCAATCCGTGTGACGGGTCAGATTCAGACGGCTGTTCCAGTCCCACAGCTGGCAGCAATAATGAGCGATTCTGGCGGCCTGCTCATCGGTCACCGACACATTGTGTTCAGCAACAGCTTTCAACAGATGTTGAACATCTTCCGGTGATGCGGTGGCACTGGATGGGGGAAGAAAACTTGGTGTTTCAGAACTTTCGAAATTTGAATTAGACAAGACCAAACACCATATCCATTTCCTGAGCGATCCGTTTTAATTCCGCAGCGTCACCGCCGCCGACTTCTGCCGCCACCCAACCGTAAAAATTGATTTCACGCAATGCTTTTCGGACGTCCGCGTAGTCGATGTCGCCTTCGGAGATGCGAGCCCATTCGTTCTTCGCTCGCGAATAGCCTTTGATGTCCAACTTCATCACGCGCTTACTCAGTTGGCGGATCCAGTCACCCATGCTGCCGTATTTCCAGTGATTGCCGATATCAAATTGCATCCCGACCCAGGGCGAATTCAATTCATCGACGTACTTCACATACTTGGCGGCGCTCTGAGTATGATCGCCAGCGTGATCGTACAGGAATTGATTCCAGACATTCTCGATTACGATCTGCACGCCGAGCTGAGCTGCCAATGGTACAGCCAACGAAATGTTTTCAATTGAACGTTTCCAGATTACGTCTTCTGGTCCGTCGTCGCCTTTTCCAACCACCAGCAAAACCGAATGCCCGCCGACAGCATGCGTATCGCGAATTGCTGACTTCAACGATTCCAGTGCTTTCGCTCGAACCACAGCATCAGGATCCGTGTGACGCACGCCCCAGTGAGTTGAGTTTACGGTGCCATCGACAGGCAGTCCGCTGGCAGCGATCGCAGTCTTTGTTTCCTCCACGTTCATGCCGGGCGAATCCATTTCGATGCCATCGAATCCCGCGTCTTTGACGGCTTGAAATTTTTCGGTCAACGTACCAGGAACTTTGACCATTCCGATTTTCAGTGTCTTCCACAAGCGACCCTTAAGACCGTCGCCATCCAGAGTCATTGCGGCGATAGGTGCAGCAGCGGCAAAGCCTGTTCCGGCAACCATTGAGCCTGCGGCAGCGACCGACGCGGCTGAATGCAGGAAGCCGCGGCGAGAAAAATAATCGATCGTCATGGTAAGCCCATTTAAGATTTGCGAAAGAAGAGAAGATACGGGGCGAGAGGAGATTCGCAGATTCCAAACGGCGGCGTGACATCGCCGTGACAATCGCTTCCGTAACCGGATGTTGAATCGCAGCAGGAAAGATACCTGCCGGGGCATCTCAATTCAATTCGCAAAGGCATCAATGCTGTCACGCCGGCACAGTCGCGGATTTGGGATACATTCTTCCGCGGAGAGCACCGAACTAACGCAGTTCCTTTATCCCGGGGAGAACGTCGTGGCTCGCCGCTTCGCTTCTGACTGCGTTTGGCTGCAGAGCACCTAAGGACATTAGACCGGGGCTTCAGCCCGAGTCGCTAGCCCAAACCAAGATCCCAAAGATAAAACGATCAACAGATAAAAGGTCATGGTTTCAATTCAAAGAGACCGGCCCTTTTTTGTCTTCTGCTTTTCGTCTTCCAATAAAATCGAAGCCACGCACGAGTTCACGTTTCAGCAGGGTCACGCCGTGTTTCTGGAACAGGTTCCGATGAGCGAACGCACGTGGAGAACTCGCCGTTGGGGAAAGGATCTTCGGGTGCGGATGGTCAAAGGGCGTGACTTTCGCAACGCGAATACAGATCCAAAGGATGTTGAGAGTCTGAATTGCCGAGCCATATCTGACGGCAAAAAGCACCACGTCTCTTGTGCTGGCTTTGAGCCGCACTGCGCCAAAGGCAGGTAACCTGAAAGCAGGTTTCAGCAGGAAAAGAACAATAAAAAAACCTCATGAATTCTACAAAGAGAAGTTCATGAGGTTTTCTTGTTTCACGCACCAGAGGTGCGATGGTGTGACGTCAACCCTGCTCAAACTGGAACTGAGACAATTGGAAAATGGGGACTGCCTTGGCGAAAAAGAATGTCGGGTTTGAACGCGTGACTCTGCACGGCTATTCCGACGTCATGACTTCCAGAATCACGGTTTTATTCGAGCCGGGTGAGCGTTGACCATTTTTTGCCTTTGCTTTTGTGGTCTTCACCACGATCTTTCCCCCCGCCACTGTGAATGCACGAATCAGTTGATCCATCGAAACGTCGGACGCAGCTCGTTCAATCTTAGCGACGCGCGGTTGGCTCGTCTTAAGCATGGCTCCGAGTTGCTTCTGCGACAGATGGAGGGCTTCACGCTGCTGCCGGATCGCCAGGGCCAACTCGACACGCGTATCAAGCAACTGCCGCTCTTCGTCACTCATCTCCAGAAAATCAGCAGCATCGCCAACCTTCCAGCCCGCCGCCTCAATCAACTTCCGTTTTGCAGCATCCATTTGTCTGTCCTCACTTTCCAGTTTGCTTCTTCGCCGCCTTGATGACCTCGTCATACTGTTTGAGCCGCTTGCTGCACCGCTCCATGACCTCGTCCGGGATCTTCCGAGTCTTCTTAGAATAGACTTCCAGAATCACGATGGCATCGGAGTCGATGCGATACATGATTCTCCAGTTGTGCTCCGCGTCACGAATTCGCAACGCACCGCATCGGGAGCCGACATCCGGCAATGCCTCTGCTTGAGGCATTCCCAATCGCTCCCCTTCCTGCAGCAGCCGCAGGAGCATTCCAGCCTCTTGTCTCCCTTCCGCCGTAAATGGCGGTGTCTTGATCTCGCCATGCAACCAAACCAGCGGCTTCCTGGCCTTGAATTCCGGTTTCGCAGGTTGCCTTTTTGCCATTACTTCCATCTCCCCGCCACAAGCGAGTATATCGGATATGGTATTAACTCAATTCAGGCAAATCAATTCCCAAATTGGATTTCAACCGCAAAACCAGCCGCCAACCCGTCAATTGCTGTGCGAATCTCGCTTGTTCGCCGGGGCCGAGTATTCTGCCG
>JANOZG010000221.1:0-3071 GCA_031429275.1 Planctomycetota bacterium | reverse complement strand
CCATAATGTTTATCTTCTGCGGCGTAGACCATGGAAACGTAGCGTTCAATGAGTTCTTCAAGTGTGAAATCCCCCGCAGCAACATCGCGGGCGAAGTGATCTTGTGGCGTGGATCCAGTGCGTTCGCGGCTTTGTTTGGCTGGCGTATAGGACTTCCGGATCATGACGTTGCGGACACATTGTTCCAGCTCGCGGATGTTGCCCGGCCATGCATAATTCGGCTCCATCTGAGCGCCGATCCAGTCGACAGTTTCTCGTGCCAATGCCTGCGACTCTTCCGGCAGATCGGTCAGCACTCGCCGCGCAATGAATTCTGCGAGAGACTGCAGATCATCGGGGCAATCCGCAATTTGCTCGTGCAATGCAGGTGTGTGAATCATGTCTGCGCACAATCGATAATACAGGTCTTCCCGAAATCTGCCATCGGCCATCTCTTGCGCGAGGTCGCGATTGGTCGCAGCGACAAACTTACCCGCAAATTTTCGCTGCTGAGTCTCACCGACACGAGAGAAACCGCGGGACTGCAGAACTCGCAGCAGTTTTACCTGAATGGAAAGATCCAGTTCACCAATCTCGTCCAGAAAGACCGTCCCCTGTGCACCGGCAACTTCCAGCCATCCCTGGCGATCGGTAACGGCGCCGGTGAATGAACCCTTTGTGTGGCCAAACAGTTCGGATTCAATCAAAGTCGCTGAGAGAGCCGAAAGGTTGACGGTATGCAGCAACGAATTGGAATCCACTTCGAATCGTGCGGATCGTTTATCGAATGGAATGTATCTCGACATTCCAATCGCCCGTGCGACCAACTCTTTTCCAGTTCCCGAACTTCCGGTGATCAATGTCGGAATGTTACCCATTGTCCTGTATACGGCGCGGGTGTATCGCCCCATGTCATGCGTGAAGATCGATTGCCAGACTGCGGCTCGCAGACGGGCAATCGGCATCGAGCGTCCGATGATGCATTCAAAAATATGATTGAATGCTCGCTGGATCTGAAAGAACACGGCAAAGCAGTGTCCGGCTTCAATGTGTGCGGGAAGCGGAAATCCCGGGAGTTGCAGATACCGGTCGAAGTCCCGCTGAAAGTCGTCCCATGCGGCAGACTTCTGGTCCGTCTTTCCACGTTTTGCTGGAGCCGTGGCCATTTTGTCCAGATAGGACGTGTGGCGGTTGTACAGCAGATACAAAGCCAAGTCCCGATAGATACGAATTTCGCGCTCGGATGGAGTCGTTCCCGCAAGTATCTGCGCACGCATCTTCTCGGACAGGACCTCGGCACGTTCTCGCAGTGCTGTAAAGTTCGGGAAGATCGTCTTCAGGTCTGCACCAGGCGGCAGATTAATGACCGGATCCGCACAAAGAAATTGTGCGCCCAGAGCAGTGCGTTCCAGCGCCAGTCGCTCGGGCAGAAATGGATTGCAATAACCAATCGCGCCGATCGCTTCCGCCGCTTTTAGCTCGCGACTCGAAAGAATTGCCATGGCTGGCCCTCACTGTCAGACGCAAACGATTCATGCACGAATTGCATGTGCACCTTCATTTTATGCATATTCAAATCAATTGTCAAACACCAACACATTGCGAAACGAACATCGCATCTCCATCACAGGAATCAACTTACGTCAAACCATCAGTCTTTGGCACGCGGGTCGCTAAGCCTGTCTCTGAGCCCATGATCCCACCAATACACAAGAGGAGACCTCGATGCTGACAACGGAACAACGCCTCGCCACCAGTGCTGATGCACGATCACATCACTTGCAGGAACTACTGCACCATCGGATGAGCAAGCCGCAACGGCACCGACTGTTGCACGGCTTTCCTCTGGCTGCGGCGATGCCATTTGCCACCGATGAAGTCCGAAAGCTGAGTGATGCCAATGACGAAAGATTTGCACTCAAGCATCATCCTGATCGTAAGTTGCTGATCGGTGTCCTGCCGCACTCGTTCTGCAATCCCAAAATCGCCGGCTGTGGCTTTTGCACTTTTCCGCATGAGGACTTCAGCTCTCTGAACGCGGCCGCAGTGGTCCACGGAGTGATTCAGGAAATCGATGCGCGCATAGTATCGGCTCCGCATCTGAGGCAACGATCCATCCCGGGTTTGTATTTCGGTGGAGGGACCGCAAACCTTACGCCGGCCATTCCGTTTCGAAACCTGTGTCGCAAGCTCAATGAGACCTTAGACCTTTCTCAGGCTGAAGTCACGCTGGAAGGTGTGCCTGCTTATTTCCTGAACCGTAAACCATTGCTGCTCGACATCCTGCCACAGGAACTGGCCGCTCGTCACTTTCGAATCAGCATGGGCGTGCAGACGTTTTCGCGAAGTCGCCTGGAGCGAATGGGGCGACAGGCGTTCGGCGGACCTGAAGTGTTCGCTGAAGTTGTCGCGGACGCTCATGCTCGCGGAATGACTGTCTCAGCTGATCTCCTGTTCAATCTGCCGGGGCAGTCGTTGTCGGAAATGAAGGACGATGTTTCGCAAGCCGTGAATCTCGGGCTGGACCAGATCTGCCTTTATCATCTGGTCCTCTTCCGGGGAATGGCAGCGCCGTGGGCACGAGACGCCAAACTGCTGTCTTCGCTGCCCGACAATCAAACGTCCGCACAAAACTGGGCAGCGTTACGAGAACATCTTCTCGCACAGGGCTACCGCCAGACGACGCTGACGAATTTTGAACTGTGTGATCTTCAGAACGATCCACGGCGATACATGTACGAGCTGATGAGTTTTCAGCCGGATCAGTTCGACGTGCTGGGATTCGGCCCGTCGGGAATCTCGTGCAGTGAACAGACACTGGGATTATCTGCCCTGAAGACGATGAATTCCGAAAACGCGGTTGAGTACCTGCAGGCAGTTCGGCGAGGCAGAACGGTGTGGAACCGGTATTACGAGTTCTCATCGAGCGATCTCAAACTTTTACATGCCACTCGGCAACTGTCCACGCTGCGAATCGATCGACGGCGATATCAGGATGCACTTGGGAGCGACGTATGCCACGACTTCACACTGGAACTGGAAGCTCTTCAGCGCGAAGGGTTACTGGATGTAACCGATGCCGCAGTATCGCT
>JANOZG010000220.1:0-9928 GCA_031429275.1 Planctomycetota bacterium | reverse complement strand
AGTGGAACGCAGTTCCTAGCAACACACAGTCTTTACTCTTAAGGTTCGTGTCAATCTGTTCGATGGTGAGACAGTCTTTGTCGTCGTACGCTGATGAGATCGCCAGCGTCCAGTTTCTAAAGACTTCAGCGAAGGGAAGCTGGGCAAGATCTTCAATTCGATGTTTCACTGAATCGTCACTTCGAAGCAGCTTTTGAAGGTCGTGCGGCGTCGAGATCAGCGGTGCAAGAAACAGAGTCGCTGCGCCTCGGCTTCCGCTCCGCCGTTCTTCCAGATTCAGAACATGTTCCGATGCTATAATCGGGCTGCTGCCAGGGACTGCGAGGAACGCGTCAATGCGACGCCGGAAGTTCTCTGTGCAGCGTCCTGGTGGTGCATGGGGCGGAACGTCGGGTTCGTCGCCACTCTGTAATTCGATGAAATGCGCGACAGCTTCGTTTAGCCAGGCCGGGATCGGCTTGGGGGCGTAAGTGTTGAAGAAAGGCGGTTTTTGCTTTGAATTTTCCGGTTGGTTGAGATGGACGTCCTTGAGAAAGGAGCAAATTGCCGCATGTGCAATTTCGTGCGTCAGTAACCCATGCACTTCAGCTGAAGAGAGTTCGAAGATGTCCTGATCGATGTAAACAATGTCGCCGCAGAAGTCAGATTCTGAACAGAAGTCGCTTTCACGAATGCATCCGAAAATTGGTGACCTGTCTGCGGTTCTATGAACTTCATCATCGAGATCAGTGATAACGATGGAAAGCCTGTCATTGCGATCAATGTCGCTGACTGGACCGATCCACTTTTCAACAATCGGAAGTGCTTTGATTTCTACCGCAGTGACGACACGTTCAGCCCGTGGTTGCATCTCATGGGAAGACGAAGTTTGTGAAAGACTTTCATCAAGATACACCTGGACTCGCTGGCTCGCAGCAATCGCTCGGCATGCTCTGGGAGTGTGAATCGTGCCGGAGCTGCTGAAGTGTGGTATCAGAAACAACCGTGTCGATTGTTCAATGGCCGTCTTTGAATTGGTCGAAACCTGGTTGATGTTGACCAGTCTTTCGCTCACTGAAGTTATTTCCGTGGTTTGGGTGTATGTTGCTTTAGATATGCCGTGAGGAACAGTGGCTTCCTCGGGCTGCAATTCCAACGCGGCTGTTTGGACCACTTGCCGATTTTTTTCCGAAGGTGAGCGAGAGGCCAGGCTGCGAATCGCATCTGCCAACCCACGCCGATGGATGCTGTCGTTCGAGAAACGAGCGACGGCCAGAGTGTTGCCGGTTGATGAATCGTCATTGTGAGACGTCAATCGGATTCGATGCCTGTTGCCTGTCACATCAAGGCTGCCGACGACAATTCGGGTGCCGCGCGGAAGATTATTGAGAGTTGCCGCGACGGACCGCGCTGGTGCCGTGGCGATGGCCGCAGTTTGTTTCAAGGACTTACTGTTGACCGGTGATTCGGAGTTCGCAGCTTCGGCGTGTTCGCTGTTTCGGGCCGATTTTGCCGCAGAATGCACCGGAGCCTGAGATAGTTGTAAAATCAGAGCAGCTGCAAGGAACACTGTTCCCAGCAAGTAGTCTCCGGTATGCCGCACCATGAAGCACCCCGCCGCTGGCGGCAACCGCATTGAGTCAACGTGACACAAATGACTAGAACCGCTTCCTCCGCCTCAGTAGGCTAGTATCGGCTGAAAAACCGGAAAAATTGACTCAATCCTTACGGATTGCCTAAACGGACTGCACCAGATTGTCTTGCTGCCTCGATTTGTTTATCGGTCTTGGGTGACTCGATTCTCATTTCCCAACGAGTGCATTCCCTTGCAACACCGGCACCACGTCAATCGAATCAACTGCACTGCACAAGTTGATATCGATGTCATAACCCAGGTTAATCAGATTCCGCCCTCCGTGTGTTTGGCGCATCGCTGTTTCGATTTCTGCGGACAGCGTTTCTCGCGTCACGCTGCTGACACTCTGCAGCCAAAAAGCCCTCGCGATTCTGGCACTATCATTCAGCTCCCAGCGATCCTTCTGCAACGCCAGCAATGACTCTACAACTGCGCCTGCGAATAGCACGTCCTCGCCTGTGATCTCGCCGTCAGTCCCCGCGCAGACCAAGTGTATGGCCCGATGATCGGCGTGCAATTGGTCAACCAACGCCCGTCGATTGACGAAGGCTCCAATCAGAATCTTTTCCGCTGCCGCAGACTTCAGCAGGGCTTTCGTACCGTTTGTCGTGGTGAACGCAATTGTCTTTCCAGCGACACGACTTGAGGGATATTCCGTCGGTGAATTTCCGCAGTCGAAACCATCAATTAAGACTCCGCCGCGCTCGCCACCCAAGAGTACACTATCGACCTTCGATGTTCGGCGAACCTGTCTCGCTTCATCGGGAGAGCCGCACGGAATCACGCAAGTTGCACCATTCCGCAATACATTGGTAATCGTTGAAGATGCGCGAAGAATATCGATGATCACGGCCGTGCCACTAGACAGGCTTGCAGCATCCATCAAGGCAGGAAGAAGATGAACTGACAAAGACTGCAATGCTGGATTCCTGTGAATAAGTTGCATCGTGTAACGGCGAATTTGACGATCACCTCATTTCTCTCCGCGTGAAGAATAATCAGGCAGCCTGCTCGGGTTGAGAAATGACGTTGAAAACGCAACGACTCGAAGAACGCTAACCGAGATCGCACAGTATAGCGTGGTCTCTTGTGACAAAAAGCAATCATTAAAATCCGACTGTTCTAAACCTCACAGAATTTTCACTTTGATCGAATATTCTGAGGATTGCCGAAAGCACTGGAGAATGAAAACTTGATTACAATCCCGCCACAGAGTTTTGTGGTTTTCAAAAGATACAATAGTCCAACAGATCCAGTGAGATGCAAAATGACAGGTCAGGATTTGTCTCAGTTTCATCAGCCCATCAACGACTTGTTCGTATCGACAGCATCGGAACAGGAACGGAATCAGTGGAAGCTGTCGGACGAGCAACTGGCGTTCTTTCACGAAAACGGCTACGTGGCTGGGCCAAAGATCTTGACCGATCTCCAAATTGAACAACTGCGAAAGGAACTGGCAACTCTTACGGAGCCGGGTCATCCGGGTTCAGAATTCTGGTACGAATACAATTCGAACGAATCGCCGGATCCCAACTGCGTATTGTTCCACGCGCTTGGAGCATGGCGGATTGCTCCTGCATTTCATGACATATTGTGGAACGCGAAGTTTACGACACTCGCGTCGCAGTTGTTGGGTGGAGCCGTCAGGTTCTGGCACGATCAGCTGTTCTGCAAGCCAGCGATGCATGGCGGAGTCGTGGCGTGGCATCAGGACTATTCGTACTGGACTCGCACCAAACCAATGGCCCACCTGACTTGCTGGATTGGTCTCGACGACAGCACGGTCGACAATGGCTGTGTGCACTATGTCCCCGGAAGTCATCGCTGGGATCTGTTGCCAATTACCGGGCTTGCGGGCGACATGAACGCGATCAAAGGTGTACTGAATGAAGAACAGTGGCAACAGTTTAACCGCCATGTTCCCGTGGAGCTCAAGGCTGGAGAATGTGTACTTCATCATCCACTCACAATTCACGGCTCGTTTGAAAATCGCACTCCCAATCCACGCCGGGCCGTTGTGATCAATGTTGTTCTCGATGGGGTTCGCAGCGAATCGGACAAACCACTGCTCGACGGAATTCCCGTTATTCCTCCTGGCCAGCAACTGGGAGGACAGTTCTTTCCGATGCTCTATAATCCCGCGTGAACAGTCTTTGTTTAACCCGTGGCCGACAGGTTTTGAAGTTGCGCGTTTTCAGGCCCGGAGGGCCGACAAATCCAATGCCGGTGGCGTGAGCCACCGGTGTGAGAACATAAAGAATCTGAGGCCCGGAGGGCCGACACAATGGCGAATGTGTCGGCACTTCAGGCCTGAAACTCTGTGTTTTCTGCACTCCGGTGGCTCACGCCACCGGCAGAGGATGTGCCGGGCTTCCAGCCCTAATGAATTGCGCAACTTCTAAACCTTCTCGGCCACGTGGGAAATGTAGAGTTTTGAATTTGCCATCTCCGAGCAGCGGCTCGATAGCTCCAGACATGTACTTGCTGACTTTCACGACGGAACGACTTCCATGAGCGACGAAGAAGAGAAAAACAAGATCCGCCAACTCACTCGCCTGCAGCGTCGAGTTCTCGGAACATTAATGGAAAAAGGTTTTACAACACCGGATCAGTACCCGATGACCCTGAAAGGTGCTGCAACTGGCTGCAATCAGAAGAGCAATCGGGATCCTGTCACCGAATACTCAGAAGGGGAAGTTGCGGACGCACTGGAGCAACTGCGGCAACTCGGACTCGTCGCTGAAGTTTTCACCGACGGCGGTCGCGCAGCGCGATACCGGCACTATGCTCGGCATAAGTTCGATTTTACGGAGACTCAGTTTGCGATCATGTGCGAACTCTTGTTGCGTGGTCGTCAGCAGCCTGGAGAATTGCGAACGCGAGCCAGTCGCATGGTGCGGATCGACAGCCAGGATCAACTGAAGGCAGATTTGCAGTCGATGCAGGAAAAGGGATTTGTCCAAAGCAATGGTGGGCTTGAGCGTCGTGGTGTCGAGGTGGACCACACCTTCTATTTGCCCAAAGAAAACATGACGATGGCGGCTGCGAATTTTTCGGCCGAAGACGAAACGCCAGCAGCGCAGCCGGCAGTGGCTGCGGTCGCAAATCGCCCCGCCTCAGGTGCCACATCTTATAATTCCGCAACTCCTGCAGGGATTGATTCTGCCTTATTGCACGGATTGCAAACACAACTTCGTGAAATCACGTCGCACATGTCGACACTCCAAAACGCACTCGATGCCATGGAACAAAGACTAGAACGTATCGAACGCGATTTGGGTGTGTGATTTCTTGTAGGACGGGACTCCAGTCCCGTCCAGACCTTATTCTTGTTCCAAGGCTCCAGCCATCCTGCATCTAAGTTACTATCATGGGACATGCCAGCCTTCAGGAATGCATTCGCGATCTGGAACAAACCGGCCAGCTCTTAAGACTGAAAGTACCCGTCGATGCGAATCTGGAGGCGGCTGAGATTCACCGTCGTGTTTGCGAACGCGGCGGGCCGACGATTTTGTTCGAAAATATCATCGGCTGTCAGTTTCCGATGGTCAGCAATCTCTTCGGAACGCTGGAGCGGGCTAAATACATTTTCCGGGATGCATTACGGGGCGTTGAATCATTGGTGCAGTCGAAAAAGGATCCGCTGTTCGCTTTAAAGAATCCGGGGCGATTGCCTTCGATGCTGCGAACTCTGGTATCCATGCGTTGTGCAAAGCGAAGTTCAGGACCGGTGATGGCATGCACGACTTCGCTCAGCAAACTGCCACAACTCAAATGCTGGCCGAACGATGGTGGCGCATTCATCACGCTGCCGCAGGTCTACACGGAGCATCCAGACCGGCCGGGGTACGTGCATTCGAATCTCGGAATGTACCGTGTTCAAATCAGCGGCAATCAATATCAGCCAGACAAGGAAGTCGGGTTACACTATCAGATTCATCGAAGCATTGGATTTCATCATGCGGCGGCGATTCGCAAAGGCCAGCCGTTGCGAGTCAACATTCTTGTTGGTGGTCCGCCAGCATTGGCGGTTGCTGCCGTCATGCCTCTGCCAGATGGCATTCCCGAAGTCGCCTTCGCCGGTGCTCTTTCGCGCCGAGCCCTGCGGATGATTCGTCGGAACGGCGGTCCTATGATCTGCGCGGACGCTGATTTTTGTATTTCCGGAACCATTGATCCAGACCGCGTATTACCCGAAGGTCCATTTGGTGATCATCTGGGATACTACAGTCTGACGCATGATTTTCCTGTCGTGAATGTTGATGCCGTTTATCATCGCCGCGATGCCATCTGGCCGTTTACGGTTGTGGGACGCCCGCCGCAGGAAGATTCCATTTTTGGCGCGTTGATTCATGAAATGACCGGCCCCGCCATTCCAGCTGTCCTGCCGGGCGTGCATGCGATTCACGCCGTCGATGAAGCCGGCGTGCATCCCTTGTTGCTTGCCATCGGCAGTGAACGCTACGTTCCATACGGATCAGAACGAACACCGCAGGAGCTGCTGACGAATGCCAACGCAATTCTGGGACAAGGACAACTGTCGCTCGCCAAGTATCTGATCATCGTGGCGAAGGAAGACGATCCGCAGCTTGACATTCATGACAAAGCGGCGTTTCTGCGACACATGCTTGAACGTATTGATCTTGCTCGAGATCTGCATTTCCAAACTCGCACAACAATCGACACGCTCGACTACAGTGGCAGCGGTCTGAACTGCGGTTCCAAGCTCGTCATGGCAGCGGCAGGCCGGGTCCGCAGAAAGCTGGCGGCAGACGTTCCAGCTTCGCTCCGACTGCCAGCTGGATTCTCAGAGCCTACTGTTTGTCAGCCCGGGATTATGGCAATCAGTGGACCGAAATGGTCGGTCGGTCCACACGAAACAGACGCGGCGCCGCAACAACTGTGCGACGCTCTGCAAACGATAGATCCAACCGTCTTAGCGGGCTTCCCATTGATAGTACTTGTTGATGATGCAAAATTCTGCGGCGCGTCACTCAGCAATTTTCTGTGGGTCACGTTCACTCGCAGCAATCCTGCAGCCGACATTTTTGGTGTTCACGCATTCAACGAACAAAAGCACTGGGGCTGTCAAGGACCTATGGTGATCGATGCTCGCATCAAGGCTCATCTGGCTCCTGCGTTGGAAACAGATCCCGCGACATGTCGTAAAGTCGATGCACTTGCCGCCCCCGGCGGTCCGTTGCACGGGATCTGCTGAGGGTTTGGGAGGCTTACTTGCTTTGCATTGCGGCTCGCAAGGCACTTTCAGTTTCTGGAGATGGCTTGAAGGAGCCGGGCCGTTTGCCCTGAGCGATCATCAGCGGTGTCCAGCCAGGCTTGTTCTTGTGGTCCCATACTTTTGGATCCGCTCCGTGTTTGGCAAGACAATTCACGACGAGCGGAAAACTGCGATAGGCTGCTCCGTGCATCGCCGTTTCCCTATTCTTATCCACGGTATTAACTTCCATTCCCAGGCCGACAAGGTACTCAATCGCTTCGATGACTTCCTTCTCTGTACCGGCTTCCTCATTCACTGATCGCACTCCAACACCAGCCGCAGCCATCAATGGCGTGCAGCCATCGATATTTGGTGTTGCGGGATCAGCACCAAGTTCCACCAATGTCTTCATGAAAGGCACATCCGCCGTTCGCGCGGCATAGAGCATAGGCGTCGAGCCGCGTGGTGTCAGTACAGCGCGACCACCGTCGCCGTTTTCCAGCTCGACGTTGACGTTTGCTCCGGCCGAAACAATCGCTCGCACGAATTCGAGGTCGGTGAGATTTCCGGAACCGCGCGGAGGAGGATCGCCGCTGGGATCATCCCCGCTGTTCGGCTTCCGAACCCAACTGAGGACATGGAGTGCAGTGAATCCGTTTCGTTGATCGTTCGGATCGGCGCCAGCTGCCACCAATTCCATCGCAAGTTCAAAGTGACCGCTCTCCACTGCGAAAATCAACGCTGAAGAACCGTTACGGGGCGACCTCTCGCCGGGTCGCTTTGATTCAATGGCAACATTGACATCAACACCTGCAGCAATCAACCTTCGGACAACGTCGATCTTCCCGTCGCGTGCGGCAAACATCATGGCAGTGAAGCCCGAGGAACTGACCGCGTTCAGATCGGCTCCTGCGGATATCAAAACATCAACAGCTTCGACGTTGCCTTCCGCTGCGGCCCACATCAGCGCAGTCTGGCCTCGCTTTTCCTGAACGCTGATTGATGCACCATGTTTCAGCAACTGTCGGATCGCGGTCGCGTTACCAGTCCGAGCGGCAATCATCAGCGGCGTTTCGCCGCCAGGTGCTTCGAATTCAACATTTGCACCGGCCAGCAGCAGCGATGCTACGGTTTCAGTTTCCTTGTGAGTGCATGCGATCGAAAGTGGTGTTACTTTGTAACCAGTGGCGGCGTTTACATCGCATTTTGCATCAATCAACAACTTCGCAGTTGCAGGATGATTGTGGTAGACCGCCCAATGCAATGCACTCATGCCGTCTGGCTGAGTTTCTTTCACGTCAACGTTCTGTTCCACAAGTTTGCCAACAAGCACCCAGTCACGAGCTTCGGCCGCGTTGGCGAGCGGCGCGGTCGTTCTGTCACTTGTGCCAGCGATTGCCGTTAGCTGCTGGGCGATCATGACCAGGATTTTGAGTACAACGTTCATCGGTTGAAACTTTGCCATACTAAGCATCGAGGAGTGAATAATTGTTGTCGTGGATTTCGCCAGAAATCTTGTACACATGGAATTCTGGAAAATTCCACAACGGATTCAGATCATTGTTTTTTGCTCAAAATGAAGCATGCATTGCCATGCAAATTGGAGGACCGCCCCAAAAACAGAGCCCCGTAAAACTCAATGTTTTACGGGGCTCTGTAGATGGCTTCGCTGGACTGCCAGGCAGAAGAATAACCCGACCAGGGCTCGAAGACAAGCGAAAAAACACGGGGCAAACAGCCGTTTCCAAAATGCCTGGCCCCACAGGCGGCCCCATTGGCCCCGATCTGCAAACCGTCGTTGATGCGTGGCCGGAACTCACCGAAGCAACGCGGCGGAAGATTCTGCGGACCGTTCGACAGAATGGCGGTGGCAAATGACCAGCAACAAAACCGAAGCGATTGAACCACTCAAGCCTGAGGACATCACTCTGGACGGTGAAAAGGGAATCATCTGGCGATTGTGTCTTCGCAATGGCTGGAAACTTATGCCCGACATGACAGGCGGCGAACCGTTCGTCGCCGTCGAGTGTGTGGCCTACATGCTGGGCGTGTCGAAAAAGACTCTGCAGAACGACTACCTGAACGGCGTACCGCGTTACTATGGCGGGTTGGTTCGGATGTCTGAAGTGAAGCAACGGCGAGGCAAATCAGAGGAAATTGAGTAAACTTCAAACATCGAACCCGATACGCCGGCCAGCGGACAAGCAACAATCCTGAGTTGTTTCGGGTTTCGATTTTTTTTCAGGACATCCGGCGAACAGGAACCCGGAACAATGACAGGTGAACGTCTTCAACAGTTGGTTGATTTGTGGAACGAACTGAAACTGGCCTACGACAAAGCTGTTCAGCGGTTTCCTGATCGTCTCGAAGACATCGACACTGTTTTTTCTGTGACCGATGCACTGCGAATCAGCATATCCCAATTGGACAGCATCGCGTCCCAAGAATCGATTTACGGCGATTACTGCATTCAGTTGGTAGATGATTTACATACCGCACTCTGGAACGATCGCGAGTTATTTGATTCTCTCAGTCATCACACTCGGGCATTGTTCACTTGGCGGGAACATCCAGTCGAATGGCGTGGCAAACAGATCAGCAATATCGTGGAAGCGATCCGCAATGAGGCGTTGCAATACAGTGGGGTTTTGCAGACGTCCAGTCTTTACAATACGTTGGCACCATCTGAGCAACTCCGGGGATTGTATCCGGAACCGTGGTTCGACGTCGCAGCGGTTCAGAATGTTGCAAGCCACATTCGTGAGCGGATGGAAGCTGCGAAGCCAGAAACGCCGGCTGAATCGCCAATTCAGCCGGTGGAACAAGTGGAACAGCGGAAAATAAAACTGCCAACAAATCCAGACGTAGCAGAAGTCTGGAACGCGGTTCAGGCGGTTGAATCAGGAACCGCAAACGTGGCTGAAATCTGCCGATCCATCGCAGAAAAGCGGGGTTGCAATGCTAATTCACTTCGCAGCATGTTCAACACATGGAAGCGGAAGAATATAGGGTAACATCTGGAACAACCCTGATGTTCCAGTGGAACAATCGTAACGCCCTGCTGAGACATGATCTTGGCAGGGCGTTTTTTCGTG
>JANOZG010000219.1:0-6736 GCA_031429275.1 Planctomycetota bacterium | reverse complement strand
TGTGGAAACTATCTGTACCGCAACGGAAAAACAGTCACTGACTCATCGTTTTCGATGAACGGCCAGGACGAAAATCACGGCTCAGGCGAGACTCCTGTTCGTGTGCCGGGACAGCCATGTCACGGACCGAACTGTTCCGGGAATCCAATTCCGCTGGCACCGGTTTCCGTTGCTCCCACGAATCTGATTCGCGGATTTGATCAGGCACACATCCTTGAGACACTCACCGATTTGATTTCAGCCTCGGGGACGTTCGAACACCCTGAATCTGAATGCGGGGCCGACTTTGAACCTCCGTCCGTCTTCCGCCCGCCAGCTGCGTGAGATGAATCTGCAACGCCGCTGCTCAGAGTGCGCGTCGTTTTCCGGTTGCATTGAGTCGCTATTACGCACTGCAAGATGAACGATTCCTGCAGCTGGTTCCACATTTTCGCCCGGTTGCCGGGATCTACGTCGGCTCCTCCGATTTGTACTGGTCTGGTATAATTCGCATTGCGACGTCTCATCGTAGTTGCTTCCGTTGTTTCTTTCAGTACTTCCGCCGCAATCGCGCCGGGTGTTCTTTTTGGTCGTGGTTAATTTCCCGACGTCTTTTGAAGAAAGTCCTTCCCATGATCCGTTTGAATCGTAAGTCGCGAGGTTTCACCCTCATCGAATTGCTTGTGGTGATCGCCATAATTGCGATCCTGATTGCTTTGCTGCTTCCAGCCGTGCAGCAGGCTCGCGAGGCAGCTCGCCGGACGCAGTGCAAGAACAACCTCAAGCAGATGGCTCTGGCAATTCATAACTATCATGACACTCACAAGGTATATCCATTTGGAAAAGGCGCCAGCTATCCAGGGGCGCCGGTGTATGCTCGTTGGTCGCAGCATGCGATGTTGTTGCCTTACATTGAACAGGCAAATCTCTATCAATCCATCAACTTCAGTGCGCCGCCTGAGACACCCGGAATGGGCGGCGTTGTCAACTTTATGCCGGCGTATGTCAGTCCCACCGGAATTAACAGTGTCGCCAGTCGAGCCGTGATCCCGGGATTCTTTTGTCCCTCGGATCTTGGAGTCTCAGATCCGTGGCAGGGGCAGAACAACTATGCGGCAAATCAAGGCGGCTGGCTGTGTGACAGAAGTGACAGTCCCGGCGTCGCGACGGACACATCTCCCGCAGAAATTCAGACGGGCGTCTTTTATTTCCTCAGCCGCTGCGGCGCAAGGGACATCACCGATGGCATGAGCAACACGGCGTTCTTCAGCGAACGCATTCGAGGGCAGGGACGACCGGATCCAAAATCGGACTTGTTCGTAATGTCGCATCAAACGACGTTGGATGCAACATATCAGACGTGCAAGGCCTTAAATCCTCAGACGGCGACTCCACTGACCAGCAAGTGGGGTTACAGTTGGGTCATGGGTGAAAACTGTTGCACGCAGTACAATCATGTGGCGACACCGAACTCCGTTTCGTGTGCGGGAACGGGTTTTCCGGGCACGATGACGAATATGGCAATGCAGGTGTCGGCCAGCAGTCGCCACACCGGCGGCGTACAGGTCATGATGGGTGACGGATCGGTGCATTTCTGCAGCGAAAACGTCGATCTTGGTGTCTGGCGTGCCATCGGGACTCGCGGCAGTGGCGAAGTCGTCCAGCTTCCATTTTAGTGATCTGGCCGAGTCGTGGATTTGCGGACTTGAGCCAGGTCCGCTCACATTGAGGGAGCAGCGAACCCATGCGGCTGACACAACCTGACATCGGCAGAACTGCGACTTGCGCCGGACTGATCGTACTGTTCGTAATCGCGGCGTTGCCCGGCTGTGAAAAGGCGCGGACCAATGCCGACTTCATTCCTTCTCCCAGCCAGTCCCAGAATGCTCTGAAGGCCGCTCTGGAAGCCTGGAAGGCTGGAAAACCAGGCGGACCGGTCGCTGGAACGTCGCCAGTCGTGCATGTGACGGATTCCAATCGTGTTTCGAGTCAGACCTTGGACGACTACCAAATCCTTGGCGAAGTTCCCGGCAACGCACCGCGGTGTTTCGCCGTCAAACTGAAGTTGTCTGATCCGGTCGAGGAGAAACGTGAACGATATGTGATTGTCGGGATCGATCCGCTTTGGATCTTTCGCCACGAAGATTATGACCTGTTGTTGCACTGGGAACACCAGATGCCGCCTGAACCTACGGAAGAACTGGAATCTGCACTTTCAGCGTCCCGCCAGGACAAGCGGGACAAGACCGAATCGAACCCGGAAGCGAAGTCTGAAGATTCGGTGAAGCAATGACACACGACGGCGACGGGAACTCAGATGTTCACTCTGCGACCAGCGTTGCGAATTCAGCGACCGTGAAGGGAACAACAACGTTGTACCGTCAATCGTTGTGGTGGCTGAAGCTGGTGCAGGTTCGAATGCGTTTTTTGATTGTGGTAATGGTTGCGGCTGCCATCGTGAGTCAATGGGCGACGGTGCAAAGTGTCTGGGATCGGTGGATCTGGAACACAACGTCGGCAGTTGCATTATCGGGTGTCTCCGGGGCTCATGAATTCTTTTGTCCGATGGATCCCGGCGTGCTGTCGGCGTGGCCGGCGATTTGTCCCATCTGCAATATGGACCTCGTGCCTCGTCGCAAGGCCGACGCTCAGATGCTGCCCGAAGGTGTCGTTGCAAGAATGCAGCTGTCTCCTTATCGCATTCAGCTGGCCGGGATTCGAACGGCTGCCGTAATGAATGCGAAGGATTTGCAATATCGGATTTCGTTTAACGGAACTTTGCAGACGTTCCCGTCGGATCCTGCGGTCAACAGTCTTATCGGCTTTGACGTGGTCCCGTCTGCAAGTGACATCGCGATGTTTCACGAGCCGCGTTCTGCCACTGTATCGCTTCGTGAAGCAGCGGGCCAGGACTTTGCCGCAACCGTTGAATCGAGAACTTCTGAAGCCGGCGCAAATGCAGCACGCATGACCGTCCGCATTGTTCTCGATGATCCAGGGGCCCTGCCTTCCGGAAGTGCCGTGACAGTGACGGTCGTGATTCCGGCTGCAGATGTTCTTGCGTCTGACAACGCATCAGTCGTGGAGTTCAGTGAAAACGGTATTCTCTGTGTGCCGGAATCAGCCATCGTTGAGCGTGGTGATGAACAGCTTGTGTACGTCGAATCGATGCCCGGGATGTTTGATGGTGTCGCCGTCAGAGTTGGCCGACGAATGGGATCGTATTATCCGGTACTGAGCGGACTCGCAGTTGGCCAGCGAGTGGCCTCGTCCGGTGCGTTTCTCATTGATGCGGAGTCACGTCTGAATCCCAGCCTTGCCGTCGGCTATTTCGGCGCGAGCCAGTCCGCATTGACATCGACATCGGCGACGTCACCGATAGCACCCGTTGGCAGAACGGCCAAACAGTCTGAGGGACCCACACTGTCGCCGGAAGATCAGAGGATCGTAGAACGGCAGAAGATCTGTCCCGTCACAGAACTGTCGCTGGACTCCATGGGCGGCCCGATTCCCGTGATGATTGGCGATCGAAAAGTCTTTATCTGCTGTGCAGGCTGCGAACGCCGACTGCGCGACGAGTCTGAAAAGTACCTCGCCAGAATTCCAAAGAGCGAATAACAACGTGCCCCTCTCCCGATTCAAACTGACACAGGAAGTCCAGCGGTTTCCAACTGCGGGACTTCCTGAACCTCGCTCAGGGACACGCCGATGATTGAGTGGATCATTGGCGCCTCCGTGCGTCATCGGGCCATGGTTTTGCTGGCGTCGGCAATCTGTGCGGTTGCGGGGATCTATGCGGCACTGCATACGCCGATGGATGCCGTGCCGGATCTGTCCGAAAACCAGGTCATCGTTATGACGGCCTGGCCAGGGCATGGTCCATTCGAGATTTACGATCAGATCACGCAGCCTTTGTCACAGCAGCTCCAGGGGCTCGAAGATGTACGAGTTGTTCGGGGGTCGAGCGACGTGGGGTATTCCCTGCTGCATATCATTTTCAATGATGACGTGACCTATGCGACGGCACGGCAGCGAGTTCAGGAACGTGTCTCGACGCCTGATCTGGTTTTGCCTCAGGGAGTACGTCCGAAACTTGCAGCCGATGGGATTCCCACGGGACAGATTTACTGGTACACCGTTGAGGGTACAGGATACAGCCTTGCGGACCTGCGTTCGATACAGGACACGTTGATCGCTCCTCAACTGCGGGCGCTGGATGGCGTGGCTGAAGTCGCCAGCGTTGGTGGATTTCAGGCGGAGTTGCTGATCCAGGCGGAGCCGGAACGGCTGGCAAATCACGGGCTGACTCTGAACGATCTCAAGACAGAACTGTCGCGACCAACGGAATCCGCCGGGGGACATGTGCTGCAAAAAGGGAATGCCGAATTCATCGTGCAGCTTGTACCAAGCGATGTGACTTTCGCTGCTGTTGAACCCAGCGTGGACCATCAGTACGACAATGATGCACAGGAGAAGTTGCGAGCAACTCAGGAGATTTGGGAGCAGCGTCTCATCCCTTCGCACGATGGTCACGCCGTTCCACTGCGGGATCTGGCAAGTGTCTCGATTGCTCCTGCTCCTCGACGGGGGATGTTTGAAAAGGAGGGCTCTGAAGCGGTTGCCGGCATTGTCCACCTCCGCTACGGACATAATTCACTCAGTGTGACACAGCGTGTGAAAGATCGCCTGATTCAGGTTGCCGAGGGGCTTCCGAGCGGTGTTCGGATCGTGCCCTGCTACGATCGAACACCGCTGATCATTGGTGCGATCTCGACTGTGACACGAACCTTGCTGGAGGCTCTGTTGATCGCTGCGGTGTGTGTCCTGCTTGTACTGAAGCACTTTCGCGCCTGGCTGGTCATTGCCATCTCGCTTCCGTTCTGTGTGCTCGGAACGTTCCTCGCGATGAGTCTTTTGCGTGCTGCCGGGATTGTTGATATCCAGACCAACATCATGTCGCTGGCCGGGATTGTGATTTCGATCGGCGTCCTTGTCGATTCTTCCATCGTACTGACAGAAAACGTGATGCACCGACTGCGGATTCGATTTGCCGATGAGCCCGTTCGGGGCGATGTCCGGGATGTGGTCGTCTCGGCATGTCAGACGGTTGGTCGGCCAGTGTTCTATTCTGTGGTGGTGATGTTGGTTTCTTTCATGCCGGTGTTTGCACTGCAGGGAATCGACGGCCACATGTATGGCCCTCTGGCATGGACGAAATCGCTGGCGCTGCTGACAGCGGCGGTCCTTGCTGTGACTCTCGTTCCGGTTCTCTGCACGATCCTCGTTCGCGGCCGCATGAGAGACGAGTCCGACAGTGCAATCGTCAGGGGCGTGGTCAGTGTTTATCGACCTGTCTTATTATCATTGATGGACCGCCCTGCTCCGCTGATCGTGATCCTGTGTGTCACGTTCATTCTTGCCGCAGCTCCACTGGGAAGTGAAATCGCATTTCGCACTGTCCTGTTTGCGACGCTCGTATGTGCTTTGCTGTTCCTGCGGTCGCGGGCAGGACGCGTCCTCGGAATCATGGCTTTGGTCATTGTGGCACTCGTCGCTCGCAGCACGATGACGCCACTTGGCACCGAAATGCGAATGCCGCTGGATGAGGGCATTGTCATGGACATGCCCATCACGGTGCCCCGTGCATCAATCACTCAGTCGGCGGATGATCTGAAGGCCCGCAATATGGTGCTGTGCCGGTTTCCTGAAGTGCAGATGGTCACCGGAAAGGCGGGCCGCGCGGAAACGCCCTTCGATCCCGCACCGCTGGACATGATTGAGTCGATGATCGAATTTCGGCCTCGCGAATTCTGGCCGCGCCGGCGACTTGTCAGAGGTGACGCTGTTCAAATGACGTCGGAGTTTCTTCAACGACTTTCCGATGAAGGGCTGATTGAACCGGTTTCGACGGAGGTGAAGGCGGAAATCATCGACGCGGCGGCCTTCCGTTTTGATGCAGTGCAACGAGAGACCGCGTTTCAGCAGACAGAGATCTTTCGGCAGCAGTTACGTGCAGATTTGTGTCGCACTCTGATTGAAGAAGCGGGCCGCAACTGGCAGCAGTCTGCGTTGCTTTCACGGCCACTCGAAACCGGCGACATCGCCACCGTTGTCAGCGAGTTGCCGCCGGAATTTCAGCGAGACCTGGAAATGACTCTCAGCCTCGAAACAATATCGTCCGTTTTGCGACGTGTTCAGGCGTCATTGGAAAATCGAGGAGTCCTCTCCGAGCAATCCGGGGCACATCCTGAGCGTGGCTTCGTCGCCACGCTGGCAGATTCAGCACGCAGGGCTTTTGGGCTTGCCGCATCGACACAGCAGGAGAAAATTCTGAAGGTCGTCCGAACGGAATTGACTCGGCGATGGGCTCAGCATACCGAAGAGCTTAATCGCGTACTGCATCTGCGAACGGTTCCGACCTGGCTGCAGCTGATCAGTGACGAGTGTTTCACAAGAATAGCGATCGTGGATGACGACCTGCGCGCTGTGCAGACTCAGGTTCGGGCCATTCGTAATACGCCCCCCAGGCCCCATGTCGTCAAATCAGATAAGAGCGGAAATCATGATCACGGGCTCGCACCAGCTGCCGAACTGCCGATGGTGGATCCTCATCCACGATTTGACGCGATGCGGCAGCTTCTGAAAGACAAGTATTCCCGATCGATCCTGTTAGTGGCTCACGACCCTGACAGTCTTGGTGGTTTCGGCGGAGAAATGGATCAAGCCCTTCAAATACCCGGATGGACCAATGTCTGGA
>JANOZG010000218.1:0-16586 GCA_031429275.1 Planctomycetota bacterium | reverse complement strand
GTGTTGCTCATCGTGTTTACGAATCGCATCGACCATGATGTTGACCCAGGCTTCGGCCACTTGTTCTCGCGTGCGTTCTTTAAGGTCGAGCGAGATTCGCTGCACGAAAAACTTTCCTTCAAGGTCACCAGCCAGCCAACTGGTTTCCGGGGTCTTGCCAGGCAGAATGGGTTCGTTCATAAGGTCGTAGCAGAAAACTGCCGGGCTGTCTTTGCAGGTTTTCGCGATGCCTTCCCAGAAGACAGCTTGAGCTTTCCAGCGATCCGTTTCGTTCAGAGTGTCATACCATTCTGGAATGTTCTTTTTGTGGTAACAGGCCAAGCCGGTGATATCGAGATATAAACCAGTGTCCTCCGCCAGTTGCAACAGCTTGCGAAGTTGCGCCAGAGCTGCCTCGTTGGGTTTGTCGGGCGAATCGAGGAATTTTCCAACTTGCAGATGGACGCGTACGCAGTTTGCGCCGAGTTCCTTAATTTCACCGAAATCCTCGACGACTGTTGGCCATTCGTCGAGCCAGTATTCGTCAAGCAAACGGCCTGAATGATCGTGGTCATAGTTTACACCCCAGACGACGAATCGCTCTGCGGCAGCACCTCGCAAAAAATGAGTTTGATCATCGCTGACGCGAACGTGTTCCAGTGGTTGCGCGTTTGCAATCACGGAGATGCATAAAATCCAGCCAAAGAGTCCTGTTCGCAGAGGAGAACAACTCATCGTTCTGTTTCCAGCCAACACCAAAAATCGTTTCTTGCGTGAACTGCACGGCAGCGTACGATACAATTTCGAAACTCCGAACAACACCTACCGAACCGAAACCTTCCCTGAGATCTTCTCACTGGATGTAGCTCATGCGACTCTCGCTTCCCGCCTCACTGTTACTTCTGCAGCTGGCAATTACTCAGACACCTCTGACTGCACAGCAGGTCGATTTCAATCGCGACGTGCGGCCAATAATCTCCAATCGATGTCTGGCATGTCATGGCCCCGATGATGCTAAGCGTGAAGCAGGTCTGCGACTCGACGATTATGACATCGCGACGAAGATTCTGGAATCAGGATCGGCAGCAATTGTTCCAGGCAAGCTTGATGAAAGTGAGTTGATTGCGCGCATCACAAGTGATGATGAATCCGTGCGCATGCCGCCGAGCGAATTCGGTAAGCCGCTCACGCCCGTAGAAATCGCAACTTTGAAGCGATGGATTGAACAAGGCGGCAAGTACGCTCAACACTGGGCGTACGCTAAGCCAATTCGTGCTGAAGTCCCTGCTGGTTCCGATGCGAGTTGGCCAAAAAACGCGATCGACAATTTCGCACTTCATGAAATGCTGAAGCATAGCCTGAAGCCGTCTGAACAGGCCGAAGCTCGCGTACTTGTACGGCGACTGTTTCTGGACCTCATAGGGCTGCCACCAACCGTTCAGGAATGTGATGAGTGGGTGCAGAAACTGGAAGCGAATGCTCCTGTGGGTAAATCATCGTCCGTTGATGACATGGTCTATCTGCAGCTTGTTGAGCACCTGTTCAAGCGGCCTGAATTCGGAGAACACTGGGCTCGCAAGTGGCTGGATCTCGCCCGGTACGCAGACTCTGCTGGCTATGCGGATGATCCATCTCGCACGATCTGGCCCTGGCGAGACTGGGTGATTCGATCCATCAACAGCAACATGCCATTTGACCAATTTACAATCGAACAAATCGCTGGCGACATGCTGCCAGATGCAACCGACGACCAGGTGATGGCGACTGCGTTTCATCGAAACACAATGACGAACAATGAAGGTGGAACGCAGGATGAAGAGTTCCGTAACGTTGCCGTTGTCGATCGAGTCAATACGACGATGGCCGTCTGGATGGGAACGACAATCGCCTGCGCTCAGTGCCATAGTCACAAGTACGATCCGATCACCCAGGATGAGTACTTTCAGGTCTTCGCCGTTTTAAACAACACTGAGGATGCCGACCGAAGAGACGAATCTCCGTTGATCACGTTCTATACGAATGAACAAAAAGAACGGCGAACGGCTATTGAGAGCCGGCTTGCTGAAGTGAACAAAACGTTGGCGACTACGACAGATGCGATCGTCGCGTCGCAGCTTCAATGGGAGCAACGAGTGCGGTCTAAACCTACCTGGATTGGATTGAAGCCGACCACTGTGGCTCGATCTTCTGGCGGCGAAGCAAATATTAAAGACGATGGCACCATTGTCGTTGCTGCATCAGCAGAGAAGGATGTGTACACGGTCGAACTACCGCTCGGTCCCCGGAAGACTGAAGACAAGGGTATCGCTGCGATTCAACTGGAGACGCTGCCGACCGCAGATCTGCCGAACCGTGGCGCAGGGCATGGCGGTGGTAATTTTGTCATCACAGAATTAAAGGCTCAGATTGTTCCAGTCGGGCAATCAAGTCCAAAGGCCAGAATCGTACGCATTGAAATACCCGGGCCGCAGAAGATTCTTTCGTTGGCCGAAGTTCAGGTTTTCTCTGCGGGCGCGAATGTGGCCTTAAAGGGCAAGGCGACGCAGAGTTCTACTGACTATGCTGGCGCGCCCGAATACGCCATTGACGGAAAAACGGACGGCCAATTTGAAAACAAATCGGTGACGCATACAGCCATGTCGGACAATCCATGGTGGGAAGTCGATTTGGGCAGCGACACAGAAATCGAACGCGTGACAATCTGGAACAGAACAGGAGGCGGCATTCATGAGCGACTGGCGAATTTTCGAATCTCGCTCCTGAATGAAACACGCGAGTCGATTTGGGAGCAAACTGTTGGGAAGGCTCCAAATCCGTCGGATGAATATTCGCCAAGCAATGTTCGCGATATCAGATTTTTGACAGCGATTGCTGATTTTCAACAGGCAGGATTCGATCCCGAAGAAATCCTGGACGGCAAAACCGAACCTGAAAACGGCTGGGCGGTTGGTGGGGGAAGCGGCGATAGTCACGCATTGGTACTTGTGCCCGGCGATCCGATTGTTGCCAACGAAGCTGCGACACTGCGACTGATTATCGAACAGAATTCCCCGTATGCAAATCACGTCCTTGGCAGTTTTCGCATCAGCACAACCAATGACGAAGTTGCGATTGAACGAGCTCATTTGCCGAAGACCATTCTTGCGATCATCGAAAAGCCTGTTGCTGAACGCACACCGGAAGAGACGTCAAAACTGTCCGAACATTTTCGGCTCAATTTGGCTCCTGAACTTGCCGACGCTCGCAAGGAATTGAAGTCTTTGACGACCGAACTGGAAGGTATGAAACCCGAAGCGTCCGTGCCCGTACTGCGCGAACTTGCGGAGACATCGCGGCGTAAAACTCAGCTGCAGTTTCGCGGGAATTATCTTGACAAGGGGCACGAAGTTCACGAAGGCGTACCGGCGATTTTTCCACCGATCCCAAAGGGTGATCCGATCAATCGTCTGACTTTTGCCAAGTGGCTGGTGAGCGACGAAAACCCTCTCACAGCGCGCGTTGTCGTCAATCGATACTGGGAGAATCTGTTTGGTCGCGGCATCGTGCTCACAAGCGAAGAATTCGGTTCGCAGGGCGAACTTCCCACCCATCCCGAAATGCTCGACTGGCTTGCCAGAGAACTGGTGGAATCGGGATGGGACACGCGTGATTTACTGAAGATGATCGTAACGTCCGCCACCTATCGACAATCGTCAAAGGTGACGCCCGGCGAGATCGCTGCTGATTCCGACAACCGCTGGCTTGCTCGTGGACCGCGCGTGCGTTTGAGTGCCGAAATGGTGCGTGACCAGGCGTTGCAGGTCGCTGGGTTGCTGAGCCGAAAGATGTACGGTCCACCGGTCAAGCCACCGCAACCAAATCTGGGTCTTTCGGCGGCGTTTGGAAGTTCTACTGACTGGCAAACCAGCACGGGTGAAGATCGTTATCGTCGAGGCATCTATACAACATGGCGTCGCAGTAACCCATATCCATCGATGGCGACCTTCGACGCTCCCAATCGCGAAGTCTGCACCTTGCGGAGAAATCAATCAAACACGCCGTTGCAGGCATTGGTTACGATGAATGATCCCGTCTATGTAGAAGCAGCTCAGGCTCTCGCTCGAGGGCTACTCAAGCACCACCGTTCAATCGAGGGGCAGGTCGCTGAAGGGTTTAGACGCTGCCTGCTGCGAGATCCTTCGGAGTCTGAGTTGTCGGCACTTGTCGCGTTGTTCAACGATACGCATGAAGAACTGGCGACAAAACCGGAGAATGCTATGAAACTCGCCACCGATCCGCTGGGGGCACTGCCCGAAGAAATAGATCCTGTCAACGCTGCTGCCATGACGGTCGTCTGCAATGTACTGCTGAACGTCGACGAGATGTTCCTGAAGCGATGACCTGCATAAAGGAACTACTAAACAAGAGTCGGTAGCCGGAACAGGACCATGAAATTCGCCAGCCGATACAACAGTATCAAGTCAGTTAGCGCCTCAGGCCCAAGTCTGTTGGTTCCGCATTCATTTCCGACTCTACTTGACAGTGCTTGTGGGGACGCTGCCGACTGGACCGGTTGCGGTCGGTCCAGTCGGTGGCACGACGACGGGCTGCAGTATGAAACCGTCGTCGGAGCGTTTACTTGAGGTATTCGGGGAAGAGACGCTGCGGGCGGGGTTCGAAGTATCGGGCTTCGAAGTCCCACCCGGCGTCGTAATCAAGGTCAGATTCCCGGGAGCAGCACTGGACACCGTGCGGATAGGTCCTTGCTGGCTGTCTGATGCTGTCGTGTCTGCAGCAGGAATCGGATTCGATGCGGCGATTCCACCACTCAGCTTTGCAGAACCAACTGTCGCCTGCTTATCCATCTCATCTGGCGGATCAAGAAACAACAACGCAGGAGATTGAATTAGATTTCTGTCTGCTGCGCGGATTGGTGACTTGCTCATTTTCCCGTTGCTTACCAATCCGCGAGGCTTTCTGGCCAGATCAACAAGTTCCGTTTTGCGTTGTGGCAGTACACCTTCCATCTGCTGAGCAACCTGAATCACCCATTCCGGTTCGTCTCGGACCGCTCTGGACATCATGCTCCCATAAAGCGACACCTCAAATAGATTGCGATCCATCAGAGAATGAAGCACGGGCGTCAGGACTTTTGCAATTGCCGAAACTCCATTGGATGGAAATCGTACGAACACATCAGCCTTCTGCGTAACTGTTTGAGAGCCGTCGGGATTTGGCGTGTAGTCTGCGCGAAACCAGATAAGTGCTGCCGCTTCCATGGCGCGGGGCAGGAGCGGGTTGTGATAACTTCCCTGACAAACGAAGACCATCTGACTGTCGTCCTGATACAGAATATCAGCAATCCCTTCAGAGCCATCAATTGCCTGAGCTTCAAATTCATTTTCGCCGGTTTGCCACATTTCAAATCGTGAGATTCCCATCACTCGCCATGTGCTCACCGCCACATCCGGATGCTTCAACAGATACCGAAACATCGGCTCATCAATTGTGTATTGCAGCGAGGGTAGCCGACGAAATTGACTGCGATCTTTAATGATCACCTGAGCACGCTGACGGTTTTGCGGCGTCATCAAATTCAGTGGAATCGAATTGCGAGCCTGCTCTTCTGCGTTTTGCGAAGATTCGCCGTCGCCGAGGATCTTGATGCCAGCCTTTTCAGCAAGCTCTTTCAACTGATCACCATAGCAACTCGAACTTGTTACGCTGAGGACCAATGCTGCAAAGCTCATCGCCAAAACTTGTGAAAGTCGGAGACGGATGGCAGAGGCAGCGGCGTTCGCAGGTACAACGTAAACTTGAGCAAGGCTGTAAATCAATGATGCATTCTGTCTACCGTTGGTGAGTAACACGGATTGTGGTTCAAAAGGCGCAACGCGGCATATCCTGATGTGCATGATCCCCCCAATCAACTCGCAACTGCATCGAGTTGCAAATCGAACTCTGGCCCCCCTGCGAACAGCAACTGCTCGTGGTCTGAGTTCGATCGAATCCATGACATGCAGTTCTGCGTGCGTCTTAGACCGGCCCCCCGGAAGTCAGACGTCGCAGAATCCCCTGACCGGAACTATCGGAAGCATCGGCAGATCCGATTGAGGCCAAATGTTAAGTAACGCAGTTCGAAACAGATTTTCAGGCGCGAAGGTCGCCACGAATTGCGATCCCATGCTACTGCGGCCGTTTTGACCTGTAGATTCCGCCGAATCTTAGCGGCAGTTATTCCCGGCACATGGTCCGTGCATACACCAGCGGGTCACATCCAGCTTTTCGCAGTACATGTGATCCAAACCGCGGTGATAGTCATTTTTCGTCGTGAGATCATCAAGGTGATCCATCACGGTGTCCGTGCATCGAATGCAATGGCACCCCGACAATGCAGAAACGCCAATGCCGGCAAGGACAACGTAGAAGAAAGCACGCATGAGATTCCTTTCCCGACTGAGCCATTCGCGTGAGTCGCAACAAATCTGGTACGAATCCGTTCGCGCGGATCGCGACGCACTATCTGCACATCGAAACTCAGCAGCCGATGCGTACAGTCTGTAGGAGCAGTCGCGAAAAGTCTCCAGTTTCCATGTGACATCAGCCGTCACAGATTTGACAGTCGCGTCGCCTTCGCTGTCAAAACACTTCGTCATGATCCGCTCGATCGTAACGTACTGCCGGAATTTTTCGTCGCAATTCCAAAACGACCGTGAATCGACTCAAGTTGCGAACGGTCGTTCTCCCCGGGATTCCTTCGTGGCGTCGAAAGCAACAGTCAAACGGCATCGGCCTTCCGCCGACATTTCTGTTTTCAAAGTCTTCGGCACCTGGATTGAGGAGCAATCGCCGGGCTTGCCTGGTCCAGCCTACAAGTCAGTGCACAATACAGGCTGGACACTGCCAGCCCTTGCAGCCTGCAGTGTCATGGTGACAATCTGCCTTTCACCGGTACTATGATTTTCACATCTTCGCGAGCGAGCTTGATAGTGTGAGTCGTGCTGGATTTCTCAGGTGTACCAGCGTTCTGAACAACCTCCAGAGTGGCGATGCCCCCGGACGCTTTTCCCAGGACAAATTGCACAGCAGCGCTGTAGTTTCCTGGTGAAGCAACACGACAGACATACTGTTCAAAACGCGATGCATTGCCATCTTTGGCAGATCCCGGATCATCGTGAGTGAATCGTGCTCCATCGGTCGTCGTGCGATTGCGATAGCTGCAGACTTCCCCGTTCGGCTGTGTCACCTTTAGATCCAGATCGGCCGAACCAACCCAGCGAAGTATAAGCATCAGTTCGACAGACGATGCCTCGCTAAGTTGTGATCGAAAGGCCTCGGCCCTCGAAGATTCCCCGGCAGCGTCCAATTCAGCCGCAAGTTCCGTGATTACTTTGCGGGCCTCATCGTGAATCGCAGCAGAATCGTCCGTCCAGACGTGCATCAGGATCCCGCAACGGGCCCAAACCCGGTGTTCGGGAGTCTTTGATTTGTCGGCGACGCTCCGAGCCAGCAACCATGAATCGGTCGAATGCGGATCTAACTCCGTGACTTCGCGGCACAAGCGCATTGCCTCATCATAGGCTTCAGATCGAGACAATAACGCCACAGCAATCAGCAGCTGCGGTATATCAGCTGCGGAAAAATCGATGCGAGATTCCAGTACGCGGGCAAAGTCTTTGGCAGGTCGTTTTGCCAATTTCATTTCCATAGCGAGCACATCGTACATCCATGCGGCAGCTAGATTGTTGCGCATAGCGCTCTGTATTGCTTCGACAGCAACTTCATATTTCTTATCATCGTTAAGTATTGAAACGGCGTCCGAAATAACTTCGGGCGTGACCTCCTGGGTTTGCAGAACATCGTCCCACGCTTTTGCTGATGGTCTTGAATCTGCGAGAACCCTTGTAACCAAAGCTTTGGCAGTTATTGGTTTTCGGACCGCTTTTGCCGCTTCTTTTGGCTGAGAGCCGTCCTGCGGTTCTGCGAGGTTCAAGGCGCACGTTTGAAATGAGGAATCGCGATTCGCCGCTAAAGTAAGGCGGGACTCCAGTCGCGTGCTCGCTTGGACAGGAGGGACGGACCGTATGACCCGTCCTGCGAGAGACCCATGAAAAACGGGCGGGCTCATCGCTGTTGCGACATGCCCACCCGTGCGTTTTCCTGGGAAATCAAAGGCCGAAGTCGTTGGTTCTATTTTGTGGCTGGTTTTTTTTTGACGTCGTTCAGCGTCTGATTGGAAATCCCAGCATTGGACTTGGCTGCTGGCTTGGCGAGGACTTCTGGTGGCAAGGTGAATTGACCACCACCTTGACCGCCACCAATGCCCCCGCCGCCTTGTCCCTGACCGCCGCCACCACCAAGTTGTACTGGCGGAATCACAAGGTCGCCAACTTGATAGACTCGCGTTGCTAGTTGTTCATCGGCCTCGGCAAAAGCCTTTGTGGTAATGAACATGACTTCGTTCCGAATCATATAGGTCAACTCTGGGTCCGTCTGGCTTAGAATAATCGCGAGTGCATTTCGCAAGGTGATGCCGTCGAGTTCAATATCTTTGATCATGACATCTGCCAGAACAACAGAGTCTTCGTCCAGAGCGCCAACGTCAGGCAGAATGGTCATGCGATAGTCGGCACCAGCACCTCCGCCAGCCGCACCATAGGTCGTGGTGAAGTGACTGCCGATTTGTTCGAGAATGTCTGTGAGTGGATTCTCGCCAGGGAAGCTCAGGCTCTTCACTGGTTCATCCAGCATTCGTTCCAGCCACTTTTCCGATTCCTTTTGCTCACGCAATGAAACTGATTCGTATTTGCGTTTGCGTGACAACGACAGCGCACGCCAAACGTCTGCTGGTGGATAAATCACTGGAGGCTCGTCAGGAAACGGAACGTGAGACAGTTCCACTTGATAAAGTGTTTCCAGGAATCGATCCTGACGCAGGTTCTTGAGTCGGTACGCCTTACTGATTTGCCCTTGAGTTTCAGACATGACCAGAGCTGCAGTTGCTGTTCCGTCACCCGGCTTCATATCAAGTGCTGTACGGGAAACCTGTTCCGCATCTTCGTACGCTGCCGGATCACCATGTGAAGCTCGATCCAGCAATCCTCGTACCTGGCTGATAAGAGTTTGCAGGCGTTCCTCTTCAAGGCGAATTTCAGTGAGTTGTCGCTTTTCAGCTTCCAGGACTGCTCGTGATTCGCTTTGCTGCCTGCGTTCGATAGCGACCGTCTCACGACGAGTTTGCACGATGCCAATCGCATCAATGACGCGACGTTCAAGTTCGGACCGTTTTTCAGGTGCAAGTTCCGGAGCTGACTTGATAGTCTCAAGAATGTCCTTCAGGCGAGTTAGAGCGTAGTCTGGCTGCTCGGAGGCAATTTCATTCGCTTCCTTAATGGCTGCATTTGTTTGCTGTACTAATTGCTCTGTACGAACCTGGATCTTGGTTTCTGCCTGATCCAGAACTTTGCTTTCATTTGCGGTCGGAGACCCAAGTACATCGTCTCCGGGAACTTGTGCAAAACCTGGCGTTGTGGGCGGAGCTGGAGCATTTTCCAGTTCATCCATCAAAGCGGTGAGACGAATGTCGCCGCCCGCAAGCATTTGAGCACGCTTCGCAACATCCATCGCTCGCTCTTGATCACCGTTTTCTACAAGCTGCTTTGCTGTCAGGATCGCTCTGTTGACTGAAGTGGCCAATTCAGAAGTCACCGATTGCAGGCCTTCGATTCCGACAATCGGAGAGTTCAGGCCTTTTGAAGACACCGCACGTTCAAACAGAATTCGAACTTCGTTGCCCACGGTGTTTTCGGAAGCCGTGGCCTTCCAGCTGCATGACTTCCCTGTGGCATCTTTCGCAGTAAGGATGGATTCGCGTGACAGAGTTCCCTCACCGAAAACCACAGTGTGTCGGTCAGAGCGCAGCGCGATCCTGTCGCTGCAAGCGAGTGAAACATCAGAATTCTTTGCTGACAGATTGGTGACGAATTCCGGAGCAATCGAAATCGCGTCAGACAATTCTTTCGCCACGTCAAACGCTGACACTTGATCTGGACGCTGACTTGTGCCACCCGTCTGATTGGCCAGAATGCCCGACAATTCGGTATCAACTTTAGGTCCGAGCAGCATCGCATGGAACGAAACTTCCGCTTCATTCATCGTTGCGACAATTTGCGACAAGTCATTGGACGTCAGCAGATTGGAAGAACTCAAACCATCGCCGATGTACAGCAACGAAGCCGGAGCATCCGTATCGACAAGCTGAACAGCCTTTTTGAGAGTCGCTGCCAAATCGGTCGCACCCATCGGTGTGCGTTCCGACAATTTCTGCACGGCGGCATCGAACGCAGCTGAACCCGGAGACACAAAGTCCGTTGACAGCGGCTCAAAGACTGAATCCGCTGCGACAACCAGCACCTGATGATCTGCAGGCAGCACAGTTGAGAGTGATTTCAAAACCTGAAGACTGTTTTCGCGAAACAGCCCTGTCTGACTGGCAGACGTGTCTACAACAATCACGTGGCGGTTGATAGACGTCGCTTTGTGAAGCGACTTGATCGCCACTGCAAAATGACAACCCGTTCCATGAACTGTGCGGAAGACCAGCGCTTCGGAGCCGGACTGCTCAGATTTCGCATCGGCCATCACGGCATGACCGGTCGTCACCGCATGACACAGAGCAGACAATCCAAGACCAAGTGAACAAAACGAACCAGCCAAATGCCTCATAAAACTCCCCTTCAGGTTCGACACCGTCAACCGTCTGTTGGAAACAATCTGCACCTGTTCGCCGCGCAAGGTGCTCCGCGGTTTGCAGTCTACAGTCGTTCTCGGTTAAGTTGTAAAGGAAATCCCTGTAAAAACTGCCAGAACTTTAGACACGCGATCAAGTTAACGGATGCTGTCGTTCAAGCCGCTGAACCCCTCAAAGTCTGACAGACTAAAATCCGGCATAAATCTGCAGGCATTCGAACCCCATGTGAAGAAGAATGCACTGCCATTCAGCCAGGTGGTTTAACGGTTTTGGCACGGCTACATCGTGCAAGAAACTCGCGATTTCCCGAGAAAAAGCGTCGAAATACCTCATTTCTGGCCGCGTGATACAGCTGGCCGGAGGCCGTAGAACGGTTATTCGCAAGCGAGAGTCTCTCTCAAACCCTCAACAGCGTTGCGGCTGCCCCCCGCCGAGAGTGTAAAGTTCGATGCAAATATACCAATGAGCTTAAGACCAATGTCCTTGCGATTTCGTCAAACTGCGCGACATTCGGCACAAGGCTCAAAGTCGCGGGCCGGTTCTGAATTCTTCCGCTGATTTGACTGTGGACTCGTCCAAAGGCTTCTCTGCCGCCTTCTGCATATCTTTTAGACTCAGGCCCGACTGTTGAAGAAAATACAGTCCAAGGATCGTGACTGGAATATACATGCTCATGTGATAATACACCGACGAACCGAAAACTAAAGAAGGATCTGGTTTAAGCTTTTGGGCATTCATGCTGACTTCAAAGCACATTTGAATCACACCAAAATATCCAGGCGTAGAAGGAATTGTTACGCCGAACGCGGTAACGCCCGTGACGATCAAACCAGTTGCGGGTGTCACATCGATGTGAAAGGCCCGCAAAGCCACATACGCAATCAGCCCGTTCAACAACCATTGCAGCAACGACGTAAAAACAACTAAGGCCACGACTCTGCCGCTTTTGAGTGCCATCAAACCATCGCCACCTGCGCGCAGCATCCCGGCAATGCCTGTTGACAACTTCGCAGGCAGAAACGGACACCATGACAGGATCCGCGAAACAAGTCCGATGAAGTGCTCTGTCCAGATCAGATAGATTACAACGGCTATGACAATTCCACTGGCCGCAGCCCCCAGCGCCATGGCGCCCTTGCGATAGTGATCCGGCAGGTCGTCTGTGAACGCCAGGCCAATTCCAAACAAGGTGAGAATCGCCAGGACGTCAAAAATTCGTTCCAGCACGACGGTAGACAACACAGTGCTCGCAGGTACTCCGTGTTTTTTCCGAACGAAAAAGACGCGAATGAATTCACCAAGATGAGCTGGCAGCAAATTGTTCGCTGCAAAACCTATCAACATCGGTGAAAACAACTGCTTTATTGTCAATGGAGCCACTGGTGCCAGCAGTAACTGCCAACGCCACGTCTTCAGCCAGTAGAAGGCCAACAGCAAGCCCAACATAATGGGCAGAGTCCAATAGTTGGCATTCGTAAAGCCTGTTTTCAAGGATTCAGTATCGGTTCCACGCAACGACCAGGCAAAACATCCGACCGAAATCACGATCCCCAGCACTAGAAAAAAGGCGCGTTTCATGAATTGCTAACCGAGGACTTTCGTGGCATGCTGGAGAGCCATTGGTGATTCGAAGGGGTTCGAAAGGTAAAAAACGGCGGCAGAGTTCATCCTGATGAATGATCACCGCCGCCGTGATATTGATAGCTCACAAAAGTGTGAACTCAGATGTAAATCAAACCCGAGAACCTGCAGTTTCTGGCTGCAATGCTCCAACAAGTATCTCGTTCAATTCCTGAACCGTCATGCCTTCCGGGAGATCCCAATCGGCTTTTGCCATGGCGGCGGTGCTACCAGACTGCAATAGCTCCGCGATGACAGAATTCTTGATATGCAGGATCGGGGCCGATTCGTCTGGCAATCCACGGACGACCGACTGAATTCCGTTGCCGCAGACATTCAATGTCAACTGACAACCACCTGGCCCAATGACATCGAGACCGATTAATGTCACTCCACCTTCACCATTTGCGTTCGCCAGAGACGACAACTGATCCTCTGACCAGAATGACACTGTTTCAGATTCAGTTCGGCGTTTACCCCAGCGGTCATCATTGCCGTACTCGATATAACGACTCATCACAGTGCGATCAAAATCCGGGCACACGATGTCACTGGTAAACCGTTTCAGATTTGTCAGATCAAAGGTATTGTCGCTGCGTTCGTATGGGGCATACGTTTCGGCGTTCTCCCAATACATCCGCTCAAACATCCATTGATCTTCGTTTTCTTCACGACTGATTTCCGGTGGTTCAATTTCGCCGTGACCACAAAAGGTCGCGCCCGTTGAATTGAAGCATTCTCCACAGTATTCAATGATTTCGCGGGCAGAAATCGGATTCTCGGGAGCGATATGGTAGGTCAATCCGCGAGCTTCAGGTGTTTCGAACAGGCGACACATCACAGCCGAAACCCATTCCACCGGAATAATGTTGCGACGTTCGTCGCCCGTCATTCGCATACGAATCGGTGTATATCGCTTTCCATCCGGACCGACAGGCAGTGTCGGAATCATCAATGCCATCAATCGCAGATACAGATAGATGCCGTGATACGTATTTGTGTAACCAGTGCGAGAATCTCCGGCGATCACTGCTGGACGATATACGGTGACATGTTCAGCAAAATCGATAGCACGCACCAGCGATTCCGCCATGAATTTGCTCTCTTCATAGTCATTGCGGAAACTCTGCCCGACGTCCAGGCTTTCTTCCATAACGCGGCCGTCCTGATATCCAGCGACGTAAGCAGTTGACACATAATGAATGTCGTGGATCTCGAGATCCCGACATAGATTAATCATGTTCTGTGTGCCGTTCAGATTTGTACGCCATGGTTCTCCGGCACGGTCTTTACCATAGAATTCAAGAATTGCAGCGCTGTGGATAATCTTGTCACAGTTCTGCTTGACCCATTCACTATCTTCTGATGACAACCCGAAACCCGGTTCGGTTATGTCGCCGGAAAGCACTACAGGGCGTGGCAATTGGCGTCCCAGCTCGCGTTCCCAGTGCTGCATGATCTCTTCCATGCGCTCCCGGGGACTTTGGCGTCGAGACGGTCGTACTACGACTGCCAACTCGTGATCATTCAAAATCAGATCTCGTACGAGATATCGCCCAACCAAGCCAGTGGCACCCGTCAACAGCGTATACATCGTCTCTCCAGGAAAAATCCGAATTTGCAATCCAATTGTGAGGAGCCGCAGTTAGGAGACTTACCCCGCGCAGCCGACTCGTCTGAGGACTCTACATTGAACCATGGAAACATGAGTTTCGAAAGCAAATTCTAACCACAAAAGGCGACCGAATCGAATCGGTGGCGTCGAAAACATGCATTCCACGAAATCAGGGAGCGTTAATTATTCTTAGCATCCTACTCTTGCCTGCTATTTAACCCAATCAACCATGATCAAATTATGGGCGTCTTCTCGCAAAAACCCCATGAAAATCCGAACAAGAAAACACTCTTCAGTTTCGTAAGTTGCAATTATCAATGAAGTTATGAAAAGCAACCGAACTCCAAACCCGGAGACCGGCAGTTTTGGCCGATCAACGTTGCTGAGCTTTTCGGACTGAGCGTGAGCGTATGTTGAATTCGATCCTGGAAATTTTCCGAGGTTCTCATTCGTACGACCAATTTGTAAGCATCACTCCTACCGAGCACCCTAAGGCGACAAAAACGACGGATCTTCGTCAACCCGCAGCAACCTGCCAGACGCAAATAAATGAGGAAAGAGCCGCAATAGTGGGTGTTTCTGAAACATTTTCTAGTACTTGTCAGCGAGTGGTGCGCATACTTGGCATGCTGTTCAATTCCGATCCGTCGTCGACTCTTAAGTACAAGCGCGACAATTATGCGTCGATTCTCTGGGGTGATTCCGCCCGTCGTTTCTCCAATGTTGGCCCCGGATCAGCTTGATTCAGCGGCGGTCTCAGGAATCGTGGAACATCTGATTTCCGGAGGCGTTTCTGGACTGTTTGTTTTGGGAACCACCGGGGAAGGTCCTTCGTTGACCTACCAAATGCGTTATGAAATGGTGGAGTTAGCATGTGAGACGGCAAACGGACGTGTACCTGTCTTCGTCGGTGTGACAGACACCAGTCTCGCAGAGTCGATTGCACTTTCTGAACATGCCGCTCGATGCGGGGCGACCGCGATCGTTGCTGCCGCGCCGTTTTATTTCGATGTGCCACAAGAGAATCTGGAAACTTGGTTTTTCAATCTGGCCACTGCATCACCGCTGCCTTTAATGCTTTACAACATGCCATCCTGTGTCGGCGTGGTCATGTCGCCCGAAATTGTTGATTCACTATCCCATCATCCGAATATCATCGGGATCAAGGATAGTGGTGGTGACATGGGTTATTTTCAGAGCCTGTGTCAACGGCATGGTGATCGCGAAGACTTCCTCATTTTCATGGGACCAGAAGAGCGTTTGGCGGAAGCGGTGGCTTTAGGGGCCGCGGGTGGCGTTTGCGGAGGTGCAAACTTGGTGCCCTCGGTATATACCTCACTTTACAAAGCGGCTTGTCGAGGTGATCATGCTTTGGTTGCTGAGTGCAATGATACGATAAGTCGAATCTTTGAATCCGTTTACCGCGACGACGTAGGTCAAATGAAATTGATTCCTGGTCTCAAGCGAGCAATGCACGAAGTTGGTCTCTGCAGGCCAATCGTAGCGCCTCCACTTTCGTTAGCGACGGATTTGCATGCAGCCCGGATCATCAGTGCGCTTCCCATGCTCGCTGCGACGTCCGAACTGTGATTTTCAATCTGAACCAGAGCAGTCATAACCAAGGCATTCGCGATGAGGCGGTCAAACCACTGGATTCTTGCAGCATCGTGGTGCTGCCTTCTTTTCAATTCTGCGATGGTGAGCGGACAGCCGAAGAAGAACGCCCCCAACGTTAAAGATCCTCGCCTGAACCAAAAAGTCATGGTGATCACCGCTGGCGCAGAACTCAAGACGCCAGCCGAGACTGTCTGGAGAGGCTACGTTGGCGAAGTTTTTACTGTTTCGCTGATCAATGGTGAATGGCTGTGGATCGCCGAAAAGGGCGGCTGGTTGTGGGAGAAAGAAGTCATCCCATTTAACGAATCGATCGAACTGCTCACAGAACGCGTCACAAAAGAAAAGACTGGAGAGAATTATCATCTGCGTGGCGTCGCCTATCAGGCACATGGCCAATTTGATCTGGCAATCGCTGACTTTAATGAAAGTCTCCGTCTGACGCCCCAAAATGCCGGTGCGTTAAACAATCGCGGCCAGGCAAATTACAGCAAAGGTGAATTCAAAACAGCCGTGACCGATTTTACTGCTGCGATTGCGATTGAAGCAAAGAATCCGCTAATCCTCAATAACCGAGCGTTGGCGTACATTGAACTGGATGATTCCGCAAATGCCATGACCGATCTGCAGGCGGCGTTGGCGTTGGTTCCGGATTATGCAGAGGCACTCAATAATCGAGGTGTCGTTCATCAGAAGCTCAGGAAAATCGACAACGCGATCGCCGATTTTTCCAAGGCCCTGGAAATCGATCCAACGTATACCGACGCCTTGGAAAACCGCGCTTTTGCGTATCTGGAAAAAGATGACCATGCCAGGGCGATTGGCGACCTTGAATCTGCTCTCAAGCTGAATCCGAATTCCTTTGAAGCCGCGAATGATCTGGCATGGCTCTTGGCAACGTCGCCTGACGTGGCCGTTCGAGAGACCAAACGCGCGTTGACGCTGGCGAAAAGAGCATGTGAGCTATCGCAGTATAAAGAGTGGAATGCACTTGATACACTCGCTGTCGTGCATGCCGAAAAGGGTGAG
>JANOZG010000217.1:0-12453 GCA_031429275.1 Planctomycetota bacterium | reverse complement strand
TGTCAGTATCTTCAACCTGGATGAGCCAACGCCAAGTCTTCCCACGATCATTGCACCGGTACCAAATCCTGCAGGTTCAGTCGAGAATCCAAATCCCACGTTCGTGTGGACCTCTGAATTCGATGCTCCGATGTATGAATTTCGCCTCGACGATAAGACGGCGAACCAACCCGGGGTCATCAAAGTTTCGAACCTTGTGACAAAGTCATACACGGTGCCCAATGACAAACGATTGGCTGAACACACATATGTGGCCTACGTTCGCGGTGTAAATTTTGCCGGAGAGAAGAGCGATTGGAGCCTTGCGTATCAAGTGCGAATTGATGTGCCAAATCCTACAACTCCGACGATCATCGCTCCAAAGCTAACTTCTAAAGACACGACGCCAACTTTCGAATGGACGCATGATGGAAGTGCGACCCGGTACGAGATTCTTGTTCGTGACCTCGAACGCAATGAGACAATCGTACTCCAGGTAAGGGCGTTTTCGGTAGACGCAACAGACCCAAGCAACCAGTTTGGACACTATACGCTGCCCGACAGTCAGGCGCTCAGGAGAGGTACGTACCGCTTCTGGATCCGGGCCTTCAACGTATATGGCACCTCCAGCAGCTGGAGCGCGCCGCAGACATTTGTGATTTCTGCGTCGTTGGATCTTAAAGATCTGAAGATTGTTGAGCCTGCTCGCATGCAGCTCGCTGAAGAATTCTATGCCGACGCAACGTTCTACGCTGATCCTGAGGTGGAATCTCAGGAGGTGACGGAAGCAGATGTGGCTGACGGATACACTGAAGCCATCGAGTCCGTGTCTGGGACGATTGCAGAACGCGTTGATGCGATGTCCATCGCTATGATCGAAGATGTGATGGAATCGCTGGCTGATCCCGCAAGTTCGACTTCTGCCATGTTTTCCAGCATGACGTTTATTGACGAAGCTTCACCGTCGCGGGCCGATAGGACGACAACAGCCGCGGCGTCAATCCTGGCATTGGGGATGATTCCGATGCGACGTAAACGTCGCGAAGAATAGAGTCGGCTGTAACTCGCTAAACTGATCCAAAGAAGGTCCCGCATAGCCTGCGGGACCTTTTTTTGTTTGTCGATCTTCGTTAATCGCAGCATTGATTGCTGCCCAGATTGGCGTCAAACTAAGCGATTTGCAAATTGTGCCCGCCATGATCGAATGATGAGTGTTTTCATGAGTATACGAATTGGCTTTGTTCTTCACCTGTTCTTGCCTGCTCTCATTGCCGCCACGGCATCGGGGCAGACTTCAGACCGTCCCACGGACTTTGCCCATAAGGTTGTTCCAATCCTGCAGAAGCATTGCATAGGTTGTCACGGAGGTCGTGAAGCCAAAGGCAGCTTTTCAATGAATACACGTGAACTTCTTGTTGAATCCGATCACGTGAAGGTTGGCAAGCCGTTTGAATCACACTTGATCGACCTCGTTCTTTCCACAGACAAGGAAGTTCAGATGCCGCCACCTGACAAGGCGAGACTGACGGACTTGGAAGTCGGCGTATTGAAGAGTTGGATCGCGGATGGAGTCGCCTGGGACGATGGGTTTTCTTTTGCACCTGTGGCTTATGAGCCGCCTCTGAAGCCACGCCGACCGGATTTGCCAGCGGCGATCGGCGGGCGTTCAAATTTGATTGATCGAATTCTGGACAACGACATGGTATCGCACGGCGTGTCCCGACCTCAAAGGGTTGATGACGCGGCCTTCTTGCGGCGTGTGAATCTGGATCTGAACGGCCTCTTACCGACGCCTGAGATGCTTGCCGCTTTCGTCGCTGATCCGGCGGAAGACAAAAGAAGCCGATTGATTCAACAACTACTTGAAGATCGCATCGCCTATGCGGATCATTGGCTGACGTTTTTCAATGACCTTTTGCGCAATGACTACAGCGGCACTGGTTTTATCACCGGCGGTCGTAAGCAGGTCAGCACGTGGTTGTATGACGCACTGTTAACGAACAAACCGTTTGATCAATTTGCACGGGAACTCATCGCTCCACCAACAGACGCCAGTCAGGGCTATATTGACGGAATTCGCTGGCGTGGTGAAGTCAGCGCGGGGCAGACTGTGGAGATTCAGTTTGCTCAAAGCGTGTCGCAGTCATTTCTCGGCATCAACATGAAATGTGCTTCGTGTCACGATAGCTTTATCGATCGCTGGAAACTGGACGAGGCGTACGGGCTGGCTGCAATTTACGCGTCAAGCCCCATGGAAATACATCGTTGTGACAAGCCAATCGGAAGGCAGGCGCAAGCGAAGTGGCTCTTCCCGGAACTCGGCACTATTGATCCTGCGGCGACAAAAGAAGAGCGTTTGAAGCAGCTCGCAGCGTTAATGACGCATCCTGAAAATGGCCGGTTTACTCGAACGATTGTGAATCGTTTCTGGTACAGGCTGATGGGCCGGGGCATCGTGCATCCGCTGGACGCGATGCAGACGAAGCCATGGAATGAAGATTTGCTTGACGCGCTGGCAATGCACCTTCAGGACAACAAGTATGATCTTAAATCCGTGCTGTTCCTGATTGCAACGTCAGAGGCTTACCAATCGGAATGTGTGGTTCGCGACAATGCGGCGGACACCGCTTCTGGTGACTTCGTCTATCGTGGTCCGATCGCACGTCGGATGACCGCTGAACAGTTCCTCGATGGGGTTTGGCAAATTACTGGTTCAGCCCCCGCAGCATTCGACGCGCCAGTGGCTCGCGTACTGGTCGAAAGTGAGGTGGCCGATGCCGTTAAACTCACCGGTGCGTGGATTTGGGGTGACTCAGCGACACCGGGGAATGTCCCCGAGGCCGGTGAAAGCATTTCAATTCGCAAGCAGTTCACATTGGAAGATGATGTCATTTCCGCCGGCGGGGTTATCACCTGCGACAACAGTTTTGTGCTATATGTCAATGGCCGCAAGATCGAAACCGGGGATGAATGGACTAAGCCACACGCAGTTTTGCTGAAGCCTGTCCTCAAGAAGGGTAAGAATGAGATTGTGGTTATCGCTGCAAACGGGGGTAGCAGTCCAAATGCCGCGGGGCTCTTCTTCGAAGCACGAGTGAAGCTGGCGAAAGGTGAAGAATTGACCCTGGCAAGTGACGCTTCCTGGGATTGGAATTCCGCGACACCAGCAGGCCGAAAGGAACGTCTGGGGCCAATTAAGGGCAACTGGAAATCAGTGGTACTTGTCCCCGCGATCGATCAATGGACATCAGTGATTAATACAGCAGGCAAAACACTACTGCTGCAGTCCGTAAACGATAATCTGCTCATGACGAGAACTTCACTACTGAAAAGTGATTTCCTGATGCGATCATTGGGGCGACCGATGCGAGAGCAGATCGTTTCTATGCGGCCATCTGAAGTCACAACTCTGGAAGCGGTCGATCTTACAAATGGTTCAACTCTTGCCAACTATCTCTCACAAGGTGCAAGTCGACTGGCGGATCACTGGAATGACGAAAAATCGGGACTTGTAATGCAGCTTATGCAATTTGCGTTGTCCCGCTCGCCGACTCCCGAAGAAAAAGAGCTGTTAGAGTCGTCACTCAGCGATAAGCCAACACCACAGGAGATAGAAGATGTGCTTTGGGCGATTTTCATGATGCCTGAATTCATGCTGATCCGCTAAATTTCGGCAGCCTGCCGAAACGTCCCGGAAAGAGCCTGATCGGCGATATGTTTACCAATATTCAATGACGCCGTCGCAGCAGGCGACGGTGCATTGCAGACATTGATGACTCGTTCGTGACGAAGTATGACGAAGTCGTCAAGTAGTTTTCCGTCGAGTCCCAATGCTTGAGCTCGCACACCCGCAGGTGCGGATTCTAAATGCTCAGCCCGAATCGCGGGAACCAGTTGCTGTAGCGCCTTGACAAAAGCGGCCTTTGAAAGGGAACGCCAAACCTCTCCCACACCAGTCTTCCAGTTCCTTGCCGCAAGTCGCAGAAAGCCGGGATAAGTGACAGATTCTAAAATATCTCGCAGGTTGATGGTTCGCCAGTTGTAACCTTCACGGGCGAGAGCAAACACTGCGTTCGGACCACATTCGACGCCACCGTGTATCATGCGAGTGAAGTGGACGCCAAGGAACGGAAATTTTGGATCGGGAACGGGATAAATGAGCGTCCTGCAAAGATGATGGGCCTCTGGCTTCAGATCAAAGTACTCACCTCGAAACGGCACAATGCGTTCCCTCATTTGCTGACCGCTTTGGCGAGCAATGCGATCGCTGTGCAGTCCACCGCAATTGATGACCTGAGTCGCTTCAATGCCCCCTGCTGACGTCGACAATCGAACGTAGTCCGTCAGTTGTTCAATCGCATTGACTCGGCAGTTCAGATGAATCTCTGCCCCAGTGTCACGAAGCAGGCTGGCAAGTTTTTGGCAAACGCCGGGGTAGTCAACGATTCCGGCTTCAGGAACATGAATCGCCCGGATCCCCGCGCATTGGGGTTCAATTTCCTTTAGTCGATCGACGTCAATGATCGTACAATCGACCGCGTTCTGTTGCCCGCGTTCGAAGATTGATTTCAACTGGGGCAGTTGATGCTCATGCGTGGCGACAATGACTTTTCCGGTACGCCTCCAGGACACGTCGTATTTGTCACAAAACGCTTCCAGAGCCAGCTTACCATCACGACAGTTACGAGCCCGCAATGACCCGGGTCTGTAGTAGATTCCGGAGTGAATCACTCCGGAATTTCGCCCAGTCTGATGGAACGCCAGTGATGCTTCTTTCTCGACAATCGCAAGCTTAAGCTCGGGCTGTAGCAGCGACAATTGCCATGCTGTGGCCAGCCCGACAATTCCACCACCGATGATTGCAAAGTCGAAGCGAGGCATGGGTTTTGGGATTTTTGTTCTATGAATTCAGATTTGGAATTTCAGATCTGAATTTGATACAAACAGTCAGGAATCAGACTCTTACGTGCTCCAGAGCTTCGCGAACGCCCATGATGTAGCTGACGTAAAACGGACCGAATTCAGCGTATCCGGCCGAGGCTTTGTCGAATCGCATGGTATAGACAATTTCTTTGATGTGTTCTGGCGCGCGACTCCACAAAGTGACGCCCCATTCCCAGTCATCAAAGCCAGTCGATGCAGTGATCAACTGAGAAACGCGTCCGGCGAATTTGATTCCGGAAGTCGCATGTTCAGCCATCAGTGAACTGCGTTCACTGAAGGGTTCTTTGTACCAGTTTGCCAGTGGATGCCGCGCCTTGTTCATGGGGTAGAATGTCATAACCGGAAAGGCCGGGAAGTCTGGATACAGACGTTGTTGATTCATCGCCGGTAAGCGTTGTTGATAAGCATTCATCTTGGCCTGAAATGCAGGATCGTCTGGTTTAGTGCCTTCACGTTCCAGTCGAGCTGCATACTGTTCGACGGTCGGAACATACTCACTGACTTCGGTGATCGATACGAAAGAATATGTCGGCTCCAGCACTGTCCCAAGCCGGCTGGCACGAAGGCGCTGAACGATCGCATCGATCTTTAGTGGATCGGCATCCATCAGCATCAGGCCGAGATCCGCGCGATGTCCAGACACGACTGAAACCTGCATTCGAGCGGGAACATAGTCGCCGTCGGGATTTAGGATTTCGATTACTTCTGCCCGCCCATAGGCGCGGTCTGATGGATCGATCGCCATCAAAGCGGCCTGATTGATTCGATAGTAAATGTGCAGGCAGTGCCAGCCTTCGGACATCATGACAGTGGGTTCTGGCAGTGGAGCAGCATGTCCATGTGGGCGTTGCACGTTGGAAACTTTCGAAAATGGGGTTGGGGAAACGATTTGCAATCAACGCGAATTATGAATCCGTATTCAGCGAGATTGAACAATACCGCCGATTGGAGAAATGCCAAAGCTGCCAGTAGCTCAGATTCACCGGGAATTCCTTCAACTGCTGCCAGCGACAGTCGGAATTGTGAACTATAAGGACCCGTCTGCTGCGGGGGGCCCACATTCAACGGTGCGTTGAATTGTTTTGTCGAAAGCCGGAAGTCGGTTTTTTCTGAGGCGTCGTTGTTCGTTGGATCTAAAAAACACGTTTTTGCCACGATAATTCGGTGTTTTTTGACGTCAACGCCTGGTGAAGTTTGTTGGATTTTGGCAACATTCCGTTGTGGATGGTCGCCGATTCAGTACGGATTCTTCCGAAGTCCTGAAATACTCTGGAATTCCCCCAAAAATCCACGAACATCCCGACAGGAATATGGTGTAGTTGAACAAGAGCCGCCAATGTGCAGGATGGCCGCAATTCAGGAGTCACTTTGAAATGTTAGACATGAGTTCAATGCCTCAATGGATCACTCGCTTAAGGGCACGTGCATGTCACAACGCCGGAATTTTTGGTGTAATTGCGGCATTTGCGTGTTCTCAACTCGCGATTGCCGACGAAACTGCCAAGACAGGCAGTGCTGCGGAATTGGAGAAACCAGCAGCCACAGAAGGTTCGTTGGTAGAATTTATTGATCAACAAATACGTCAGGGATGGACTGACAATGAAATTGAGCCTACCCCTGCAGCAGCAGACGAAGAGTGGGTTCGCCGAATCTATTTGGATATCTGCGGCCGGATTCCGACTCTGGAAGAGGTTAAATCCTTCCGCGAGGACAAGAGCCCACGAAAACGCTTTACGTTGATTGAAGCATTGCTGGCAGACGAAGACTACGTTCGAAACTTTACGACGATCTGGACCAACAACAGCATTGGGCGAGGTACGCCGCGACGCGTTAGCCGGAAAGGTATGGAAAAATTCTATCGGGAAGCCTTTGCCAAGGATCGTCCGTGGAATGAAATCGTTGTTGATATCGTAACGGCGTCCGGGCATTACGAAGAGAATGGTGCAGTCAATTACACGCTGGCTCAGATGCAGAATGAAGACGATGGCGTCCAGTTGACGGCTATGACGACGCGTCTGTTTCTTGGTCTGCAGGTTCAATGTACTCAGTGTCATAACCATCCGTTCAACAAGTGGCAGCAGGATCAGTTCTGGGAATACAACAGCTTCTTCCGTCAGGTTGATAAGAAGGATCATCGAAAGCTTGATCCAAATACAGGCCGAATGGTGGACGATTACTCTGAAGTACTCATGAAAGACTTCTCAGGGCCGGTCTATTATGAAAAACGCAGTGGCGTAATGCAGGTCGCCTATCCGCGATACGAAGGGATAGAAGTTGATCCTGGTAACGACACCGACAGGCGAGAAGAGTTGGCGAAACTTCTGACACGATCGATTGATGGTCAGGCTCCTCATATTGCTCAGGCAATGGTGAATCGCACGTGGAGCCACTTTTTCGGTTACGGTTTCACGCGTCCTGTAGACGATATGGGCCCGCATAATCCGGCAAGCCATCCTGAGTTGCTGGATCGTCTGTCGCACGAATTTGCTGACAGTGGCTACGATCTGAAGCAATTGATACGAACAATTTGTGCCACTGAGGCGTATTCACTTGGTAGCCAATTCAACGACAAGAATAAGACTGACGATCCTGCGGCGGGTGAAATGCCAATGTTCAGCCACATGTATTTGAAGTCGATGCAGGCTGAACAATTGTACGATTCTTTGATCGTGGCCAGCAACGCTCATCAATCCGGGCGTGGTGGCTGGAGTGCTCAGGAAGAACAACGCCAGAAGTGGATGCAGCAGTTCATCGTGGCATTTGAAAATGATGAGAACGACGAATCGACGACGTTCAACGGCACGATTCCTCAGGCTCTGATGATGATGAACAGCGATCTGATCGACAAGGCCTGCAGTATCGAACGTGGTAGTTTTCTGTTTGAGTCCATGAGCAAACCAGGCACAGAACCGCAGAAGATCCAGGAGTTGTATCTGGCAGCTTTAAGCCGTTATCCGACACGATCAGAACTTAGCAAAGTTTCGAAGATGCTAAGTGACGTCAAGTACCGCGGACAGCCGTTAAATGCCTATCAGGATTTGTTCTGGGCGCTGTTGAATTCCAATGAGTTTGTATTCATTCACTGATCTGTGCTGGCATGGATCAACTTGAATTCAAATCGGCATCCCGCCGTTAAATATAATTTCGCTTACAAAAAAACTTCCGACACCTTTTTAGCTGGAGAAATCTCAATGTCACTTTGGAACAACTATGGCATGAATCGCCGTCACTTTATGCAGCACATGGCTACAGCAGCTGCAACAGTTCCAGCGATCAACTTTCTGTCACATGTCCAAGCGAATGCCGACGTCGTCAAGGCAAAGCAGAAAGCCTGCATTCTGATGTGGATGGGTGGCGGACCTCCGACGATTGATATTTGGGACCTGAAGCCAGAATCCAAGAACGGCGGAGAGTTTAAGCCAATCGACACGGCGGCATCAGGAGTGCAGATTTCTGAGCACATGCCTGAAACTGCGAAGATGTTCCAGGATCTATCGATTGTGCGTTCCATGAGTACTCGAGAAGCCGACCATGGTCGCGGACGGTACTACATGCAGACGTCTTATGTTCCAAACCCTACGGTCGTGCATCCTACGTTTGGGTCCGTGGTCAGTTATGAACTCGGCCGGAATCGCAAGGCACTGGAAATTCCTGCGTTCGTCTCTGTTGATGGTGGCGCAGGTCAGGCTGGCTTCCTTGGCATGACGTATGCTCCTTTTTCCGTGGACAACACGGGCAGGATTCGCAATTCTCCTTCAGAAGAGGGCCAGAATCGTCTTAAGGGACGATTGACGATGCTGGAAGAAATCGAAACGAGCTTCATGGCTTCTCGCCGTGGCGAACTTCCGAAGGCTCACAAGGACATTTACGCCAATGCTGTGAATCTGATGACTTCAAAGCAAATGGCTGCTTTTGATCCGACCAAGGCAGATCCAACCCTGGGTCTGGAAGTGGAATCAGAGGCCACGAAAGAAGCCTATGGTAAGAACGGGTTTGGGCAGGGCTTGTTGATGGCCCGCCGCTTGGTTCAAGTTGGCGTTCCATTCGTGGAAGTGAACCTTGGGGGCTGGGACCTTCACAACGACGTGTTCAATACCCTGAAAAACCAGCGTTTGCCGGTTCTGGACAAAGGTATCGCGGCGATTACTGCGGACCTGAAACAACGTGGCATGCTGGACAATACAGTTCTCGTTTGGATGGGCGAATTTGGCCGTACACCTCGCATCAATCAGGACGTTGGTCGCGATCACTGGGCTGCGTCATGGAGCGTCATGATGGGCGGCGGTGGCTTGAAGAATGGTCAGGCTGTGGGAGCTACCGACAAGGACGGACTGCAGATCGCTGATGGCAGCAAGGCTTACTTGCCTGGCGATATCTGGGCAACTGTGGCGATGGCAATGGGGATTCCAGTAAATACTGTCCATACTTCAAAACGCGGTCGTCCGATGAAGTTGGCAAACGGCGGAACACCAATTCAGGAACTGATTGGTTGATTCTGTTGATAGGAAAAAAGAGTTTTGGAGAGAGGTTGATATTGGAAGCCCGGGCTGCCTGCAGTCCGGGCTTCCTTTCTCTAAACATAAAGTTGTTTTGACGGTATTTCATGGTGTGTGGCCTTTATGCCGGATGCATCTAAACAATCTTCAAAGACTGCTTCCGGGAATCAATCGGCTCCCAGTGAAGAGTTTGTAAGACTGTTTACACAATCACAGCGACCACTCTACCTGTTCATACTTCCTTTAGTTCATACAACTGCAGACGCTGATGAAGTGCTGCAGGAAACAAACGTCGTCATGCTGAGCAAATGGACTCAATTTGAACCGGGAACTAACTTCCTGGCTTGGTGTCGGGCCATCGCCCGACTTGAAGTCTTTCGATTTCGCAGATCGCGGCACCACCGAGTGTTTTTGCTTGGCGACGATGTTGCAGGATTACTTGCAGACGAAATGGAAGAGCAAACGCCGGATCATGAACAGCGACGTGATGCTTTGACAGAATGTATTGGAAAGTTAAGAGCACAGGATCAGGAGCTGATTCGCCGTCGCTATTCGAATGCCACAACGGGCGACAACGTTGCCCAACAGCTTGGTCGGCCAGCGAATTCCGTCTACCAGTCTCTTGGGCGAATTCGTCGTGTCTTGCTGGAATGCATTCGACGGCGGATGTCAGTGGGAGGTGTCCAATGAATAACGCTCAGGATCATTTCGTTACGCTTTGCAACCTGTGGTGTGAAGAACAACTGTCTTCCAATCAGCTGATTGAATTGCAGGCGCTTTTGCGTTCCGATCGCGCCATACGGGCCACGTTCGTAGAATTTGTGCAGCTGCATGGACAACTCACATGGGATGCCGGTATTGGCGCTGGTTCCCAACTTACTGAAGACACTGCGGAAATCCCGATGGTGGCTTCGTCTAATACACAGTCTGGCGATCGGTTTACACGACAAGGTTCTCGATTTACTCCACGAATAGTAGCCACAGTAGCGGGTTGTCTTTTGCTTGCCAGCGTCATGTTCGTCAGCTTTCGTAGCACGAACGCGCCGCAAATCGTCGAGCAGGATGGAAAAACGAATTCGACAATCACGATCCATCAACCACTGGATCAACAGCTTGCGAACAACACTGAAGTTGTTTCGCAACAATCGCCAGAAACCGAGTTGAAACCGCTTGAGCTGAACGGCATGCATGCAGATCGTGGGGCGTCTGAGGTTAATACAAATTTGCCGACAGCGAATGATAATATCGCAGACAATTCCAGCGTTGTTCCCGCAGCGGACGACGACGCTGCGATCATCGAAGCAATTGACCGGCTGATTGCGGCCGGTTGGTCCGAGAATGGAGTTATCCCGGCAAGCATTGCGGATGACCACGAATGGGTTCGTCGCTGCTATCTGACATTGACCGGCCGCATACCGACTGTTTATGAAGCATCGTCGTTTGTGACTCTTCAGTCACCGCGAAAAAGAGCGGAGCTTGTGGATTCGCTGCTGAAGGATCAAAGATTCGCTGAATACTTCTCTGTAACATGGTCGAATCTTCTTGTTGGCCGCAGCAACACACGTGATGTGAACAAAGATGCCTTGCTTGACTTCCTGTTGGAACAGTTCTCTTCAAACCGGCCGTGGATGGAAACAGTCGGTGATCTCATCGCAGCCGAAGGCCGCAGTGATCAGAACGGTGCGACAAACTTCCTGCTCGCTCACCTCAATGACAAAGCGACTCCTGCGACTGCCGTCACGGCTCGTCTGTTTCTTGGACAGCAGGTTCAGTGTACTCAGTGCCATGACCATCCATTTGCCAAAGACAGACATCAGGATGAATTCTGGTCTCTGAATGCTTTCTTTAAGCAAGCTGAACGCGAAAAACTCATCGTCGAAAACGGGGACGGAAACCAAAAGCCTGTTTGGATTCTGAAAGACTCTTCAAAATCACCGGGAATGACGTTTTACGACACTTTGAGAGGCCAGCAAAAAGCAGTCCTGCCCGAATTTGATGGCCACGCCATGTCTGCGGATGATGCCAGTTCACGTCGATCTGAGCTCGTGCGATTATTGGCGGGCGACAGCCATCAGCTCGTCGCTCAGGCGATGGTCAATCGTACCTGGTCACAAGTTTTTGGTTATGGATTTACGAATCCTATTGATGATCTTGGGCCACATAATCCCGTAAGTCACCCGGAACTAATGAAGCTGCTGACAGAATCATTTGCAGACTCAAATTACGATGTTCGCCGCTTGATGCGATGGTTAACGCTGTCTCAGTCATTCCAGTTGTCAAGTGAACAGGAGGAACGCTCGGTTGCAACGGATGATCCGCAGGAAGGCGGCACGCCGTTGTTTTCTCGCGCGTATCCGCGGTCAATGGCTCCGGAACAGGTCTATGATTCGATCAGAATTGCAATTCGCTCTGCGGCGGATCAGCCAATCGAATCATCGATAGGCAGTCAGCATCGCAGAGAATGGGTTGAGCAGTTTGTGCAGTCGTATGGCACGGATGAAAATGACGAGCACCTTTCATTTGATGGAAATATTTCACAGGCGATGCTGCTAATGAATGGCGAAGATATTCAGACCGCCATTCCGTTGACCGCAGCAGAGGTCACAAAGTCAGCGAATGCAGGTCCGAATGTTGTCACGAAGTCACTGGAACGCATAGCGATGGCGACTTTGAACCGTGAGCCGTCGGAAGGCGAAGAAAAGGTGTTCCGGAATCGATACCGCGCTCTCAGTCGTTCGGTTCCGCCGGATCAGGCAATTCGCACGGCTACAGAAGATATGCTATGGGCATATTTGAACAGCAGCGAATTCACCTCAGTGCACTAGCGCAGCAAGGTCATTCGTTTCGAAAGCCCAATCGGGTGTAAAGTCGAGGCAGTATTCGTTTCCAGCCGCAATAGCCCGTGACCCCAGAAAAGATTTGAAACAATCCCATCAGACCGGTGCAGCAAATTCCCATGACACGCGTTGCAGGAATTAATGCTATGGTAACGGCCGAAAGAATCAGGAATCCATTTGCCAGAGTTGCCTGCCGT
>JANOZG010000216.1:0-10072 GCA_031429275.1 Planctomycetota bacterium | reverse complement strand
TGAAGAATCAGTTGTTGTTTGTCGTCGAGTTGTAGTCCGATTGTGCGATTGCCAAATCCCAGTCGCTGCATCTCTCCGGCGTAAAAATCCTGAATATGCCGCATGATGCGAGTGAGTCTCGCCTGATAGTTGGCAGGCAGTTCACGGTCGGCAGGAGTCCAGCAGACCATGTGGAGATGCCGTTCGCCCGGTTCCGGTTGCTCCGCATGCCAGGCGTCGAGAATGCGACACGCTGCAGCGACTTGCTCGCGCTCATCCGCTGGCTCACCCGCGTGCGTCAGCAGCGATGTGTTCAACAGCAACAAGATAGACAGTGCATATTTCATGAATGGGGGATCCGATTGATTCTTCCATAGTTAAGCCGTCGAAATGCTATCATTCCTAAGCCTTAGTCAAAACTGATTCTTCAGTCTTTCGTCCTGAGCAGCGAGTGGCAAGAGTCAACATCGCAAAATGCGATCCGACGGTGTCATCTTTGATACTAAACAACCCAATCATTTCGCGGCACCAGCGTGGCGGTTGGCTTTGGGGTCGCCTGCGGCGTGACTGAGGCCGGTTTGATGGTCAATGACGATCATGACTGGATGCGCGATCGGAGTGGAGACCACTTCCAGAAGATGGCCTCGGGCAGTCAGGTCTTTGCGAATTTCTTCAGGAATTTCGGCATGAACTTTGAGCTCGCCTCGACCGACAAACGCGGCGTTTCGATCGGGATCGGGGTTGAACGAATCCTGATGATGGTTCATGTAAAATCGTGGAGCTGTGACTGCCTGCTGAGCCGACATTCCAAATTCAATGTGATTGAGCAGCACATTCAGCGAGGTCTGGTCTTGCATATCGCCGCCCGCTACGCTGATGGCGATGACAGGCATGCCGTCTTTGAGCACCAGCGTGGGCGTCAGGGTGATCCGAGGCCGCTTGCCAGGTTCGACACGATTCGGATGACCGGGAGCCGTGTTCATGCTTCGCACGCGATTGCCGGTGTTGACTCCCGATGGCCCCGGCGTGTTTGTCAGCATATTGCAACTGGGAGTTGCGGCAATGACGTTGCCCCAACGATCGGCCACGACGCAGGTTGTTGTGTCCTGCTTTGGAATCTTCCTGGTCTCATTGTCGGGCACAGCGTCCGTTCGCAGTGGCTGCATTTTAAGGGGATCGCCAGGACGACGATCCATTGATGCATGTTGTGCATCAATCAAGGAACGACGAATGTTCGTGTAGCCGTCAGACAGGAGTTCCGTCATTGGCACGGAAGTGAATCTCGGATCAGCGTAGTAGTCGTCTCGGTCCGCGTATCCCAGCTTCATGGATTCCGTGATGACATGAACATAGTCGGCGGAAAGATGACCCATCGCAGGGAGATCGAAACCTTCCAGCAATCGCAGGTTCTGACAAAGCACGGGCCCTTGAGTCCAGGGACCACATTTACAGACGGTGTAGCCCCGATATTCAATGGTGACGGGATCTTCTATAAGTGTCGTCTGAGCGGCCAGGTCTGGTTTCCGCAAAAATGCACCGGGCGCAATGTACCATGCTTCCAGTTCATCGGCAACGTCGCCTGTGTAGAAGCGATCGCGAGCGGCTGTGAGTTTGTCTTCGCGAGTGCCAGACGCATGCCGCTCCGCATCGACGAGTTTTCGCAGCGTCACGGCAAGATGCGGATGCCATGCTTCCGTGCCTTTGTCGAGTAGTTCCAATGTCGGCGCGACGGCCTTTTCGAAAGATATCGTTCCGTAAAGTTTCAGCAGTGTGACAACCAGATCCACGGCTCCCGGCGTCGGCGCGGCTTTCATGCTGCCGGTGGCCGGAATGCCATTTTTGTAGAACCATTCAATCGCTGCAGGATCCTGCGGTGCCACGCCAACGCCGCTGAGTGTTTTGACTTGTTTTGTGCTCGCGTCAAACACCAGAACAGGCACTTCGCCGCCGATAGAAAATGAACCGTAATCGGTCACCGCCAAAGCAAGGATTGTGGCTGCGGCGGCATCGGCTGCTCGTCCACCCGCGTCCAGAATTGAAACTCCCGCAGCAACCGAATCCGCATGACCGGCCGCCACGACGCCATTCTTTCCGGAGGCATGCCAGGAAACATCCTGGGCTGGTACAACTGGCTGCGAGATGAGCCACGACACGATTGTGACAAGAGACGCATTCGCGATTTTCATTGCAGTGAACTTTCGTAAAATCTGTTACATTTCCAGCGTTCAGGCTTCATCAGAATACACGGAGGGCTGACGCGCAGCCACTCGCCATTCGCTATTACCTGTTCCCAGTTCCATTCAGCAGCCTTGTTCTGATTTCATGGCCGATGTTGATCGAGCCCGGTGTGCCGATCGATACGCCGCTGATCTGTTCGTTTATGACCGCGTCGCGTTGGGCTGCCAGCGACGCTGCAAGTTTCGTCAAGACTGCTTGATTCGCGATCGCAAGGCATTCATTGAACACGGCGATTTGCACAAGACGATTGTCTATCGTTTTTGCTTTCTCGGCGGTGAACTGCAGCAGGTGCTGGATCGTGTCCGACTTCGCGTCTGACTGCACAAGCATTTCGGCTGCAAAGACGACGGCTAGCTCCGGGGCAGATCGTAGCGCTTCGGGGATTTTTTGCGTTAAAGACCCTCCAACAATTTCGGGACGAGCGTCCGCTGTTGCCGCTGGTTTCCATGAACGGAGTTTTTCAATCACTGCAGTTGTGAGTTCGGGATCGTCGAGTCGCCTTGCAAAAGCCAGCGATGCCGTGAGCAACGAAGGTTGCGGATTGCTTGAGTTCAGCAGAGCATGGATCTTTGTCACCAGAGATTCCCGCACTGTTTCTTCATCGAATGCCTGATTGCAGATTGCCGTGACGATCGCGGAGTCTATTCGTATTCTTTTTAACGTCTCGATGTCATGAATACGAGGATCGGTGCTTCCTGTAAGTTCCAGCAGAAGATCGAAATGACCAATGTCCAAATTTGAATGGCCAATCTCTTCGGTCGCATTTTGTACTGCCATATCAAACCAGCTGGCAAGTTTCTCCGCTGATATCTGCTGTCGCGCCCAGCGTTGGGATGCATTGAAACGCGATTTAAACGCGACGGCTTTGTCATCGTCAAGGTCACTTGTGAATTCATCAATGTCGTGCGACGTGACATTCAGCAACAGCCGAGCACCTTCGATGGGAAAGCCCGAATGCTGAATTTTTTCACCGGCCTGCAGCAGTTCGCGGATGGATTCGGACGCGTTGGCAGTGTTCGCTCCGGTGCTGGCAAGCATGCGTTGGACGCGAAGATTCAAGACACTTCGTGCGTCGGAGATGCGTCCTGCTGTTTCATAAGCGATGCCCAGTTCTTCGAGAACCGAATCTGCAAGTTCAGCATCCTCGCCAATTTGTTTTGACATGCGTTCAAGCATCCACAGGCGTTGGTCGTCCCAGTCGTTGCCGAGTTCTCTCAGCCGCAAATTGAGCACTATCAAATGGCGGAGTTCTGGTTGGGTTGCGGTTCCAGTCAGGCATCGTTCAAGCCGCAACATGACAGCTTCCGGCCGGCGCAGGCGGGCTTCAATGTATGCTGCCAGCAATTCCGCGCCGGGAACGACGATGCCGCCTGTGCTGATCTGTCTGACGAGAGCTTCCTCAACCGCCCGGAGGCTGGCCTCATTCTTCAGGCGTTGAATAATGAGGCTGATTTCATTGAAACTTGCTGACCATGCGATTCTGGCTTCGTCATCGATCTCAAGCGTGATGGCGGAAAGCAGATTCTCTTCCGAAGTGATTTCAGGCCGTGCCAGCAGGCTGCCAATGGTCAGTCGCCGGGTTTTCTGGGTCGCCAGCAACTTTGCGATTGAACTCTGCACGAGATCTTCGTTTGACTTCGTGAAAGCCACTTCAGCAATAATGTTGATGATCAGGCCTGCACGTTGGCTCCAGTATTCGGACTTGAGATTCATCACAGCCGTCAGAAAATCGGCCTGCCTTTTGGCACGTTCAAAGGCTTGAACGTACGTTTCCATTTCATCCGAAAACGCAGCGGGGTCATCCTTCAGAATCGTCAGATAAATATCACACGCGCCGCTGACGTCGCCGTTCTTTTCCAGTTCCACGGCTTTCGCTTTGAGACTCGGCGGCGCTTTCTTTGTGAGCAGCGCGATTCGGTCTCGCTTCGCTGACAGCAGATCCCATTGTTCGGCGGCGTCATGAAATTCAGCAAGGATCTCCAGCAACTCCACCGAGCCTGGCGATTCGGCCAGCATCGCTTCATATCGATCGATCAAGGGCTGAAGGCGATTCAGTCGTCCCAACGCTTTGATGGCTTGAAGCCGTTCGCCGCCATCGTCACGATCATCATCGGGCCGGTGGCCGGAGAACAGTGAACCTCCAGATGCCAGCTTCAACAGTTCCCATGCGACTTCTCCAGCGAGTTCATTTTTCCCCGCAGCCACGTACGTCTGCAATTGTCGCCCGAGAATCGATTGTCGATCCTGCGTGCCGCGACCAAAGCGTGACTGCATAGCGGCAACCTTGTCGCGCATGCCGAGCTTGTCCAGCACCGGAATCAGATCCCGCTGCTGATCCATGTTGAGCGGCAGTCCAAACAGCCGCTCCGCCGCCATCACACAGCGGTCCGATTTTCCCGCTGGGAACAGAAGTCGCAGGATGAATTCTTCGCGTGCGATTTGCCCCGCGGGATCGGTGAGATTCAACGAATCGGCCAGCAACACGGCTTCATCGATCAGACCTTGCTTCGCCGCCATTTGTGCAATCAGAAATCGAAGGTCGTCGTTTTGCGGATCGCCTTCCGCCGCATCGATCAGGGAGGAGATTTCTGCAATCTCATCACCAAGCTGATGGGCGAGTTCAGCGCGAATCAGGTTCAGCGTGACGAGTTCAGAGGGCGATGCTGATTCTGTTTCGGTGCGGTACCATTGGGCGATGCGATTCTCTTCATGGATCGCCACCAGAAATTGCAGACAAGCGGAAAGATTCCTTCCCGCAGTTTCTCCAAGTCGACGATTGAGAATTTCTGGCAACGACAAGAACTCGCTCGTACCGTAGGACGGGCCTCCAGTCCCGTCCTGACCTGAATGTGTCTGGACCGGTCTGGAGACCCGTCCTACGAAGGAAACCCAAAAGTCCAGCAGCACCACGACAGCTTCAGGGTCATTTTGCAGAAGCCGCAGATCGACTGCGCCGCCAGAGAAGCCAGAATCTGGATTCGAAATCGCGGCTTCAAATTCTGCGGCAAAAGTTGGATCATCGACGAGTCGCTGCTTCCACTCAGTGAACACATGCTTCAAGAGTTCGCCTGATTGCAGCATGTTTGCGACAGACCACAACGCTCCAAGTTCAGAAATTTGACTTTCGGTAGTTAGCCTCTGTTCGACGAGCGCAGAGATCTCTGACTCAGATCCACCCTTTGGAAGCAACGACAGCATCGGCAAACTCGTTTGATTCAGCCATGCTGGAGACTCCGCAATGAGCGTCTTCAGCAACTGCATCGCATATCCCGTGAGTTGTTGCTGACCTTCGGCAGAGAGATCATTGGCCGCGTAGTGCTGACATGCGACATAGAGTTGCACTGCAGTGCGAGCAGTACTCGGCGGGCCTTCAAGAAACGTCTCCATCGCCGTCCAGAGTTCGCTGCTGGCCGGAGTTCGCGCGGTGACATATCGGGTGACATAGGCCGCCAGTCGAAGTTGATCACGTTCAGCAAGATGCGACGCAAAGACGCTGTCGATGTCTTCCTTCGTTGGCGATGCACCGATACGAAATACTAGTGACGTGGCAGATTCGCAATACACCGCTCCAAACGTGCCCGCCGGATTCTCTGTCGATTCAATCAACCAGGTGGCGAACGATTCAGGCGTGTCCGTATCTCGACTCTGGAGAGTCGAGTTACGGGATGTTTCATCAAAATCAATACGCAGCCGAACAATCCGTCGGCTCACATCCCGCGCTTCAACTAACTGATGCCGTCGCAGTAAAATCCCGCTATAGGCGTTCAATGCTTCCCAGTCATCATTCGATGATTCCAGCAACCGCTGACACAGCATCTCTGCGATGTCGTCGTAGCCACCCGAAACCAAAATGTCGATTTCCTTCAGGATATCCACTCGATCGGTGCGACTTTCGGCGAGACGTAAACGTTCCTTCGCGGCCTCATCGTAAAGACTCTGCTGCCCCAGAATCGTGATCAACAGCCGTCGTTCTTCGTCAGCACCGGTGAGTTCGACGATCTGCCGCTGATACTGTTCCATCTGCGACGTGTTGTGTTCCTGTTCGGCGAGCGTGCGAAGTTCTTTCATCAATCCGACGTTCTGCGATTCATCGATCATCAGCCGTTCCAGCGTCTCGCGAGATTTACGAAAATCGCCCGCCTCTCGATACGCAGTGGCAATGCAGCGAGTCATCTCCGTGGGCAGATTCAGTTCACGACTGCGGAGTTCTAATCGCTCAATGAGTTTTGGAAACTGATCGCTGCGTAGATAGAGATTGCTCAACGCCACGACAATATTTGTTTGGCTTTCGAGATCCTGAGCTTTCTCAAAAGCTCGCCAGTAAAGGTCAATGGCTTCTGGTGTTTGAAATTCATCGGCCAGAGTTTTTGCGAGTGCTCGCAATGACGCTTCGTCGCCAGGGTTGACTCTTACGGCCTGGCGCAGTGCGTCCACTGCGGCGTTTGGCTGGCCAGCTTCAAATGCCAGGTCGGCAAAGAACTGATAAGCTTCCGGATTGCCGGGTGTGGCTTTGATGACGTCGCGGCCTGTTTTGAGCGCGTTGTCGAATTCTCCGAGACGAACCTGAAATCTCGCGGTCTTTTTGAGGTATTCAGAAATGCCGCGTCGATCGAGCGCGGCGAGTTTTGTCATCGCATCGACGGCATCACCAAGGCGTCCCGTGCGTTCGTACAGGTCGGCAAGGATTGTCCAACCCGGAATCGATTGTGGTTCGAGTTCGACAACTTTCATTGCCGAAGCGGTGGCGTCGTTGAGCTTGTCAGCGGCATCCTGGTACAGAGCCAGCGTTCGCCAGCGTTCAGCGGTCACTTTTGTGTCGTCTGTTCTATCAGTACCAGCGTGGAGTTTCGCCGCGAGCAGATTCGTTTGTTCTTCGAGCTTTCCTGCGGCGATGAGCGTTTTGATTCGCTCGCGGAGAACCAGCTGACGTTCGTCCTGTGTTTCAGCGGATTTCTCAGCGAGATCCAGTTGTTCAAAGGCTTCTATGAATAATTCATGTAGGCCGGACCGAGCAACCTGCTGCGGATTCGCCGAATCGTCGGTCGCCGATTTCTCTTTGTCATCCGGAAGTCGCCGCTCACCGTTAGTCGCAGGTTGCGCTGTTCCGGCATTTTGCTCCATTGCCGGAACGGCGCTGCGATTGGTCCGGCCTACAGCGACAGCTTCTCGCAACATCTCAGCAAACTGAATCCGCTCCGCAGGATCAGGATTCAACTCACACGCATCACGCATCGCTGCCAGTGCAGGATCAATCTGGCCAAAGCGATTCAGGACCTCCGCCAGTCGAATCAGATTTGCCTTCGATCGACGATCATCCGCTGCGATTTGATTCCACTCGGCGACCGCTTCATCGGTTCGCTGCAGCTGATGCAGATACTCACCAAGGTACTCGCGAAACTGTGGATCATTCGGCGATTTTTCAATCGCCGATCGATACAACGTTATCGCTCGATCACGCAGTTCGGCTCGACGCAACAACGCCGCCAGTCGCGCGATCGTGACAGAATCGTCCGCACGGTTCGTGAGCAAGCGGTCCCAAACCGTAGCGGCATTTTCCCGACGCTGTTCGAGCGGTAAGTCTGTGTTCGACAAGTACAACTGGCCCCAGGCTTCGATGTGATCCAGATTGCCTGCATCGAATTTCGCCATTTGCTCGTACTGAACAATCGCGTCTGCAAGCCGGTTGTCTCGCACCAGCTGTTCGATGAGTGATTCACGCAGGGTGACGTTCGATGGAGCCAGTTCCATCGCCTTGCGATACCACGTAGCAGCGTCCGCCGTTTGATTCAGGAGCGACAACGTGCGACCCAGCCGAGCCATCGCATCGACGTCATCAGAATGTTGTTTGATCCAATTCTCATAGTACACCGCCAGCCCCGGCAAGTCGTCACGTCCCCGAAACGTGGCTTCGATACGCCGACGAATTTCCTTGTACATCCAGCTGTCGGCGTCGAGCGTTCCAAGTTGGGTCTCCAGCAGATTGATTGCATCCTGCGGCCGGCCCAGCTGAATCATCAAATCACTCGCAGACAGATTCGCCTGGACTCGCTGATCTGGATTTCGCGATTCCTTCGCCATCGCGTCATAGCGCGTCAACGCATCCTGCCATCGACCGTCTTCAGCCAGCGCCGTGGCGATTTGTTCTTTGACGCGTAGATCGCCGGGAAACAAGTTCTCCAGTTGCTGCCAAGCCGCGAGTGCTTCGGCATCCTGCTGAGAGCGCTGTAATGTGCGAGCCAGCTCTTTGTAAATCTCCAGCAGATCGGTCTTCGCAGGCCGACATGCGATCGCTTTTTCAAACGCCGCCGGAGCCGCATCCAGTTGCCGGTTCATCACCAGCGCTTTGCCCAGATACCAGTAGGCAACAGCGTCCTCAGCACGCAGCTTCACGGCTCTTTCAAGGGCTGCGACTGCTGCCGCACTCTGGACATGCTGCAGATCCAGCATGCCTGCGAGTATCGCCGCTTTGCCGGGATCCGGCGGCGCAGCGAATTCCGGAATCTTACCATCGGTGTTGTTACCGTCAGCCGCTTTGAGATCCGGCAGTCCCGCCGCATCGGCTAACGCATCATGAAATACCTGCAGCGTGCCTCGGTTGGAATGAAATTCATAGACACGATCGTACGCCGTGCCAAATCGAGGATTGCCGAGCAGCACTTTCAGGAACTGCTGATAGGTCTGAATGTCAGCAGCTTCATCGTCCTGTTCATCAGGGGATTGACATCCCCCGCTCGCCAAGATAACGCTCGCCATTGACAGTCTCGACGCGGCGTAAGCCAGGAGTGTCAGCACGATCAGGAACGAGGTAAAACGCGGAGGCGAGAGCATGATAGAAAAGCGCGGATGATTGAAATGGGCGGGAATGAAGTGTGCGGTATAGTCGATATTCCCGCCAGAATGGATCTTACAGACCCGGATTCCGAGTTACAGCACAATTCGTTTTGAAACCGCAAATCGACGACCCATTTCTCAAAGGGTGGCCGGGGTTGGAACTCACGAAGTGAGTGAAACCCCGGAGCGTCGTTGAAGAATGCAGGGTTTGACAAATCTTCAGCTACATGCACACACACGCCGGGGTTTCCTTCGCGTTGCTCAGTCCAACCCCGGCCACCCATTTTTGATCTCACAGTTACTCAAGCCATTCGACAGGAATTGGATCTGGTCGGAGGTCATTCAGCGGTTGTCCTTCGAACCAGCCAGCGCTGGACCATTTCCATTCTTTGACGTGCTGCACAAAATTTTTACGCACTGGATTCATGTGAGTGTACTCGACCATCGATAGGAGTGTCGTGCCTTTTTCGATGTTCCGATCATACCCTCGACCGGGTTGCCAGAAATGGTGCTCAACCTTCGCACCGCGTCGAACCCGAATGCGTTCCAGCCACCCGGGCGAATTCTGTTTCAGGAATTGCACCGCTTTACGACTGACCGGTTCCTTGAGTCGTTTGAGAAACGTCGCCGTGTCATACTCACGCTCGATCGGCATCACCAGCAAATGCACATGATCGGGCATGAAGACGTACGCGTAAAGGTGATAGATGAGTTCTCGCCGCACGACGTCGAGTTGTTCAGCCAGCCACTCGCTTGTGCGATCTTTAGACAGAAACGGGTACTTCTTGTAACAGGAAAACGTCAACTCATGTGCATGGCCAGGATCGTTGTAGCCTTTCGGATGGTGAACACGATCCCGGTAGTCCATAAGAAAAACTTCTTACGCAGCGTCAGAAAAAGGGTGGCCGGGGCTGGAACGAAGTGAAGCCCCGGAGCGTGATTGAGGAATTCAGGGGTGAGCAAATCTCAAGCAGCCTTCACGCTTGCCGGGGCTTCCTTCGCTTGCGCTCAGTCCAGCCCCGGC
>JANOZG010000215.1:0-5039 GCA_031429275.1 Planctomycetota bacterium | reverse complement strand
ACGTACAGGTTGCCGTCCTTATCGACGACCAACCCGTCGGGTCCGTCGAATGGCGAATAATCAACCAGTACTTTGCGGAACTTCGCGGTACCGTCATCGGCAAGATCATACGCCAACAACGCCATCATGCCCTTGCGCAGCGGAATACTGACTTTATTTGCTTCAGTCGAAGCTGGGTCTGCGAGACGTTCAATGGCGGTTCCACCGTTGTCGTTGCTCACGACATAGAGGGTTTTCTGATCCGGGGAGATACAAACGCCGTTGGCCTTTCCCGCGTCGGTGATAATGCGATGCAGCGAACCATCAAGGTCGATGCGGTAGACACCTACGACCGGCTGGTCAATAGCTTCATGGCCAAGGTATCGTGGATCGCTGAAATAGATACGACCCTTTTCATCGATCGTGATATCGTTAGGAGAATTGAGCTGACGTCCTTCAAACAGAGCGGCAATGATCTTCGCTTTGCCCGTTTTCATATCTGTTCTGGTCACACGGCGACCACCATAATCAGCGCCTTCGGCCACGATCATGTTTCCCGCTGCATCAAATTTGATTCCGTTCGACATCCCACTCGGCGAACGAAAAATCGACGTCTCCTTCGTTGACGGATCAAACTTCCAGATAAAGCCTGCATCAATCGCCCCGTTCTTGTCGCGAGAGACGTTCGAAAACGTGATTTCGCTGAAGTACACCATGCCGTCAGGGGCCACGCTGACGCCTTCTGTAAGAACCTTCGATTCGAAGAGTTTTTCCAGCTTTGCATCGGCCGGAACGATAGGTCCCTGAGCCGAGATGGTGTTGCAACTTGCGAGCGTTCCAAGGAATACGAGCAGCAATCGCCATGGCGAAGAGACAGTGCAGGTGGACATCATCTTACAGATCCTCTGATTTGAAAGGGGTGGTCGGGGCTAACCTTCAGCACTACATAATCGTTTCCATTTTTCCACGAAACCCGGGCGATCCAAAACCTCCGGATTAACGATGGCTCGTGGTTTTCGGCCTGATGCAAGATCGATCATGCCCTGGCAGGCGGTTCGACCAATGTCCCGGAACAATTCTTCCGTCCATGCAATGGAATGTGGCGCAAGCAGGACGTTGTCGAACCCGGAGAATACAGGCGGTTCAGTGAGCGGTTCGACCTGAAAACAGTCCAGGGCAGCTCCCGCAATTTGTCGCGACCTGAGCGCATGGGCCAGCGCTGCTTCGTCAACAATGCCACCACGCGCGGTGTTGATCAGATACGCTGTTGGCTTCATCAATGCCAGTTCATGTGGCCCGATCAGGTTGCGAGTATGTTCATTGAGTGGACAGTGGAGTGAAACGAAGTCCGACTGCTCAAGCAGTTCTTTGAGTGTCACCGAGCGAACGCCAAGTTCATCGACGATGGACGAATTCGCAAAAGGATCGAACACAAGGGGTTGTTTCATCCCAAAGCCCGAAAGCAGCCTCACCAGTGACTGGCCAATTCCACCAAATCCAACGACACCCAGCGTCCTGTCCCGCAGTTCTGTTCCCATGTACTGACTGCGCTCGTCCCAGCGAGCTTCACGAACGAGTCGATCTTTCGTGCGCAAATGATGGGTCAGAGCCAGCATCCATCCGACAGTTGCTTCAGCCACCGGACGATCAACAGCTCCCGATGTGATGAACAGCAGAACATTCGCTTCAGAACAGGCCTTTACATCGACGCTGTCGAAGCCCACTCCAAAACGGCCAATCGCCAATAAATCATCGCTTTTTGTAAGACTGTGAGCCGTCACGCGCGGCGTCAGTACAATCACACCGTTGACACCGGCAAGCTGCTGCGGCTGAATCACAGGATTGTGTTCCGAAAAAACGCTGACAGCAACACGATCGTCACTTGCGAACAAGCTCAAACCAATATCGTTGTATTTCGCAGTGCCGTCTGAATTATAAAAATCAGCGGTCAGGGCCACGCGGAAGTTCGAAGTCGCTTGTGTCATTGATTGGGGACCATTCCAGTGGAACTCTCGTTTCACTCAGCGTTGTATAAGATGTTAAGTCCCCATGCCAATGTTGTCAGCCGCAATTTTCCCGTCATCGCCACGGATTACCTTCGATCGTCGCGCAGCGTTCATTGACCATGATCCGCTCGGGTCGCGGGCCAGCATAAACCCACAACATCTCCATCGTGGTATTCGATTCGTTGATGAAATAGTGAACTCGCCCACGAGGCTGCAATGCGGTTGCACAGTCGCTCATCGCATACCTCCGTCCTTCCACAATGCAGATCGCTGTTCCGGAGATAATGCAGATGGATTCATCAAAATCATGCACGTGGGCGGGAAGTCTGCCTCCAGGATGGAATAATCCATAACCGCCGCTCATTTCAAGTCCCGGCATCAGATCAGCGTTGAAGCAGTCGATGAATTCCGTATTCGGCCCGGCAGCGCTCCGCGGGGCTGTTGCAAATCGGTTAATTCTTTCAGCGCCTTTGACTCCAGTTGAATCATCAGGCATCGATCGCTTTGAAAAGAATTTATCGACCAGAGTGCGACTTGGGACATCGACTGCCATCGCAATATGCAGAACGGCGGTTTCAGTCATCGATGTATTTCGAGCCGCATGCGCCTGACCAGCCAGAATCACCGCATTGTCCATCTTCTTCAGTAAATAACTACGCCCTTCTACATCCAGCGCGAACGTGCCGCTTAATAACGTGATCGATTCGGTGAACGCATGCATGTGATACGGCAGGACGGCCCCGGGGGCGAACGTCACGATTCCGGTTGTTAAATTTCTGGCCTGATTGTGACTTCCGACAAAGCAATCAAAAACAACTCCTGGTGAGATCTCCTTCTTCTCGCCATGACCGACCGATGTCATGACCTCCGGACGATCCGGTCGCATTGTTTCGGGCGGTCGGGCCAGAGGTGTTTGCGTTGTATTTGTTTTTGGATCTGGTGCCAGTGATGCGCGAATTCGTCGATCGCGACCAACGGCGGCAAGCGATCCCTTGAGCGAACGCAGGAGCATTCCTGTATCAGTCCCGACGCAGATGGCGCGAAAACCCTGTGCCTGCCGTTCGTGGATATTGTCGATGCCGGTCGCGATCAGTCCGCAATGTTTCCCTGCTGCGCGAATCGTGTCTTTGAGTCTCAAAATTTGCTCGGCAACACCCGGTCCTTCCCATTGCCCTCGAAAACCGGCAGTTGAAGAAAAGTCTGCAGGGCCAAACCAAAGAAGATCCACACCATCGACCTTACACATCATTGGAACGTGTCTTACCGCCTGAACAGATTCAATGATCGGCACGACCAGAACATGCTCATTGGCTTCCAGAGTGTGCTCCTCCATGCACTGTCCCCAACCGGTGGCTCGTTCTGCACCGATACCTCGAAGGCCTTCCGTCGGATACCGCGAATACGCAACCGCCAGTTTCAGCTGTTCGGGCGTTTCGATCCACGGGATGACAATACCATCGGCACCGATATCGAGCGATCGCTTGATCAATCCGCTGTTGAGTTCCGCGATTCGCACCAGCACAACGGTGTCGCTTCGCACAGTCGCCCGGATGTGCTCGGAGATCTCTTTCCAGTCAAGATGCCCGTGTTCTGCATCAATCACCACCCAATCGAGTCCCAGCGCAACGGCCATCTCCGTAATACTGGGCGATTCAAGTGTCACCCAAAGTCCAAATACGGATTCATCGCGTGCCAGCTTCTGCCGGAGACTGCGAATTGCAGACGTTTTCATGGAGACCCTTACAAACGTGACGTTACTGTAGATTCTTCAATGACCCGCTTCATTGGTAGGATTGAACGAGCCCCGTTGTTTCGTCAGAACCATTTATAACGATCGCTGTCAGAATAGATTCATTGACCCCGCGGCCGCCAGGTTTTGAAGTTGCACTATTTTGGAAGGGGGAATAAAACTGCTGCTGCAGAAAAAGCGCAAGTCCACTCCAATAGCCGGTTCTGTGGAATATCACCAGCCAGCGGAAGAACTCGCAATCGTCATTGTTTCGGAATCAGCTTCGACACTCAAGTCATTCACTGGGAAATCAGGTTTGGCGGAATCTGCCAGGACGATGGTCTTGAGAATGGTGCTGGCTTTTTCCCAGTACCGCATTCAAAACTTGAACGCCGTTGATGCATGGGTGAATACGGCGATCACGAGAGAGTTAGGTCTTCCATAAGATCCTCCTCAGACTAACCATGCTTCGACCCAACGTCCCTGCTCACTCGAAATCGGGGCGTGAAAGTGGGCTGGAGCTCCGGTGAGTCCCCCGGACATCAGCAGGAAGCTCATTCGAAGCAAGGCGTTCGAGGTCTTCGACAAACTCGTTCAGGAACCGGTGTGTATCAGCGTAGTTGATCACTGTGGCATCAGTGCGAAGACTGATCGAAACCTCCCCGGCGTATTCACCGATCGACAAGGCAGCTCGCGTATTCGGCCGGACGGGAGCCACACCCGCGATACGCTCTACAACTACATTTCCAGCAATCCACTTGCCATCTGAGAGCGGAAATCTTCCGCTGAATCGTCGACGCACGTCCCCGATGTTGGCGATCACTGCCGTGCTCAGACACGACTTAAGTCCCAGAAACATCCTCATGCCGCGCGGGAATTTTCGCAGCACTTTGAAAAGCTTCAGACACACGATGCCTTCACGATTGTTGACGGCATTGCTCGTTTTCTGATGGATCGATTTCAGAAGAGAATCGATGTCGTCGCATTCGTACTGACGGCGAGTTACAAATTCATAGCTGACGACGTTCGCGACAGGCATCTCTTCGTGGATTCTGGTCCGCATGCTGACAGGCACGCTCAGACGAATCCAGCTGCTGCCATGGCTTTGCTTTGCTCTGGCATTCCAGCGACGAATGTGCAGCAGGAACTGGCCGATGAAAAGGTCGTTCACGGAGACTTCGTAGGTTGCCGCCACAGCACGCAGCTTGCGATGGGTCGTCTTTGTCAGGACTGCTTCAACAATAGCTGGTGCCACTTCACTGTGATCACTAATGAACGATTGAGGAGAGTCATCCGAGGGTGCTAGGAGGACCGGCTTTCTCAGC
>JANOZG010000214.1:0-6552 GCA_031429275.1 Planctomycetota bacterium | reverse complement strand
ACGCTGGTTCTTGAGCCGGCTAAATCTGGCGACAACGTAAAGCATGTGGTGTTGATATCCGGTGATGAAGAATATCGCTCGGAAGAGACCATGCCGATGCTGGGAAAGATTCTCAGTCAGAAACACGGCTTCAAATGCACCGTATTGTTCGCCTTCGGACCAGACGGTGCTGAGTACATTGACTCCAATAATCAAAAAGGTCTGAGAGGGCTGGATGCCCTTGATACCGCAGATCTGATGATCATCGCGACACGCTTTCGTCGTCCGGATGCCGAACAGGCGAAACACATTGCCGCATTTCTTAATGCAGGAAAACCAGTCATTGGACTTCGAACGGCGACTCATGCATTTCAAGGTGGTGAGAAAATCGCAGAAGATCTGACCTATGATCAGTTCGGCCTTAAGATTCTGGGTGAGCAATGGGTGTCGCATCACGGCAAGCACAAGGTCGAAGGCGCTCGCAGCGTTATTGAGCCGGGCGCTGAAAGTCACCCTATTCTGAGTGCCGTCACTGACATCTTTGCACCAAGCGACGTTTATGGCGTGACGCATCTGACCGATGCTGACACGATCCTGTTGAGAGGAGCGATTACGGAATCGCTCGATCCAGAATCGAAAACTCTGACCGACGACGCTCGTAACAAGCCAATGCAGCCCCTGGCATGGCTGCACCCGTATTCGGCTCCGAACGGTAAGGCAGGGCATTCATTCTGTACAACCGCCGGCGCATCGCTGGACTTTGTAGACGAAGACCTGCGTCGCCTGATTGTCAACGCGGCGATTCATTTGACGGGCGGAACAGTGCCGGAAAAGGCTGATGTTGATTATGTTGACGCGTTCTATCCAACGTTCTTCTGCTTCATCAATGACAAAGAGTATTACAAAAAGATGAACATGAAGCCGGAAGATTTCGGGCTTGGCAAAACACCACATCGACCAGATCCTCCCGGCAATCCAGCATGGCCGTTCCGTCCGACTCCAGAAAAGAAATAGTCTTGCCGTTCGTGCCGCCGGGATTTGATGCCTGTTGCGGTCTGCACAGTCGATAAGTCGCTGGCAATCGCAGGCATCGGATTCTCCAATACGTTTTTATCTTTTCATCGCTATCTGTCATTTCATCAGCGAGTCTGAAGACTCGTTCTACGAAAGATTCGTTCATGCCTCGTATTAAGGCCTTTCAGGCATTGCGACCTGCTGCAGACGCCGCGGCCAAAGTCGCTTCAGTTCCTTATGACGTTGTAAATCGAGACGAAGCAGCGGAATTGGCGGCGGGAAATCCGCTCAGTTTTCTGCACGTTGTTCGTCCAGACATCGACTTCCCGCCGTCTAAGAACCCGTACGACCCTGACATCTACGACAAGGCGTCAGAGAACTTTCAGAAGTTGATCAGCGACAACGTGCTGCAGCGAGATTCTGGCGACTGCGTGTATGCCTATCGTCAGATCATGAACGGCCACTCACAGGTCGGCATCGTGTGCTGTTGCCATATTGATGACTATGAAAACAATCTGATTCTGAAACATGAAAAGACTCGCAAGAGCAAAGAAGACGATCGCACACATCACGTTCTGGCTTTAAATGCCAACGCTGGCCCGGTCTTTCTGACATATCGCGGTGTGGAACACATCAACTTCATGGTGGCGGATACGATCAAAGCTGATCCTCTTTATGATTTTGTGGCAGCTGATGGTGTTCAGCATACAGTCTGGCGAATAGAGAATTCACAACCGTTTGTAGAAGCATTGTCCGCCGTGCCGCAATTCTATATTGCTGATGGTCATCACAGAGCGGCGAGTGCATGGCGAGCTGGAAACGAACTTCGCCGCAGACTGCCGAATGGTGGCACAGGGGACGAAGAATGTAATTGGTTCTTGTCTGTGTTGTTTCCATCCGATCAGTTACGGATTCTGGCTTATAACCGAGTTCTGAGAGACATGAACGGACATACCGTTGCTGATCTTCTCGAAAAACTCGATGACCTTGGGGAGTTTACAAAGACCGATGATCCTGTACCTGATGCCCGCGGTTCGTTTTGTTTCCTTGTTGATCATCGCTGGTGGAAGCTGACGATTCCTGTTGACCCGCATGTTGCGAAAGATCCAATCCAATCATTGGATGTCGCGATTCTGGAACGTTTGGTTCTGCATCCGATCTTTGGTATTGAAGATGTTCGCACAGATCCTCGCATCGACTTCGTGGGCGGAATTCGCGGCACTGCGGAACTCGAACGGCTCTGTATCGGGGGAGATTTTGCAGTGGCGATTTCGATGTATCCGACGACACTTGATCAGCTGATGGCCGTTTCTGACGCTGGCGAAATCATGCCACCGAAGAGCACCTGGTTTGAACCAAAGCTGCGCAGCGGACTTCTGGTTCATACGCTGGAGTAAATATCATTTGATATCGATACTGATGTTCTCAACTTCTTACACTGTCAGAGATCGGCGTGCTGGAACACAGAATTCGAATTCGAGGTCATGAAAGAACGCGCCGCGATCATGCGACGGAGTTGACGCAGGATTACGTTGAAGCCATCGCAGAACTGATTCACTCATGTGGTGAATGCCGGATTCGAGATCTTGCGACAAGGTTTGCTGTCAGTCATGTGACAGTAAACCGTGCGGTTGCACGTATGAAGCGAGATGGATTTGTTGATACGCAACCGTACGGACCGGTCACTCTGACCGACAAAGGCAGGGAGCTTGCCGAGTTTTCTGAACGCCGCCACAGGATTGTATTCCAGTTTCTTCGGGCTCTCGGTGTTTCGGAACGCACAGCAGCAATTGACAGTGAAGGAATCGAACATCATGTCAGCGAAGAGACTTTACAACTGATGGAGAAGTTCGGTTTGCAAGAGAACCCAAAGCCCGCTTAACTGGACATCGATAACCGTACCAAACAATCATCGTCGACATCCCTCGTGGTTTTCAATCTTCGGTGGCAGCATTGCAACGACTACGGAAGGGCTATCCGAGCGCTAATCTTGCTCCGAACGCGGTGAGATCGTTGGCGGCGAAGATGGCGGAGAACTTCTCTGCTCGCCGCAAAAGTTCATTTACTGCTGCGATACCGGATTCGGCCGAAAAGTCACCTTCAACGATCAATCGAAGATCCGGCCTGAGCCCGCGTTCCTCAAAGGCTTTTTGGTACCTTGAAAACGATCGATCGCATCCGTGTGATGAGCCAGCCCTCGAATGATGGCGATCTTTCGATGTCCCCGATCAAGCAGGTGCCGGGTCGCCAGATAACCACCGTTCACGTTATCCATCGCGATACAGTGATGGTGATTGTCGGGAAATGTTCTTGCGACGATGACTGTGGGGAGTTCGATCTGCATGCGCGTCCGATGAATCACTTCAGTGTCGTTCGTTATCGAACGCGCGACGATCTGCTTCGGACGTCTTTGTAAGATACAGCCGCAAACAACATCGTTAGAAATTGCAGAGACTTCTGATAGACATCTTTACGCGAACTTCCACGCGGGCCTGCGACGTTGAGTGTTCTGATTTGTTGGTGACCTATCCATTCAAGAACGTCGGCAACCTGTTGTTCCGGCGAAACGTGATCTGAAACCAGAGTTCCAGCCGATGGCGGACACAGGTATTCGATCCGCAGTGGCTTTGTCTGACTTTTTGCAGAATCAATGGTCAGCCGCGTCCCGCTGGAGATTCGATCAAGGACCAGAATCAGTGTCGCATCAGAATCTCGTACGTTCCATTCGGTTCGAACAGCGTAAGACTTCGCCTCAGTTTCACGCAGTGGATATCGCAGCGGAATGCTTCCGTCTTCGGATCGACGATCACGCGGGCACCAACCAGCGGTTTCGATACCGGCAGCAATCGCAGCGTCCAGAGCGGCACGATCGACGCCTGTCTGGCCACCGGACACGATTCGTGACAGCCGTATGATTTTGCTTCGGCTTCGCGATGCAATAACAGGCTTCATGGTCGCTCGTACCATCCATACAGTTTGACTTTGACATCAAAGCGCCGACCGGGCGACGTGTAATCTTCGCGGTATACAGTGAATGTGACTTCGTCGTTGATCTTGTGGGCTTTCAAGTGGCCGATCAGATCATCAAACTCTTGCAAAGCTTTGCCTTCGAATTCTTCCAGTTTGTCACCGACTTCAAGTCCCGCTTTGAAGGCCGAGGAATCAGGTCCAATCTGATCGATCCAGATTCCGGCCTCTTCAGCCCTGGCAATGGATGTTTGCTGCACGATACCAAGATAGACCTGACCACGTGACATGACATTCAAATCGCCAAACATCCCTTTGATTTGAGCGATCTCTTCGGGTGTCTGAGCGTGACCGTCGATTAACACAAACGAAAGTCGGCTGCGTCCCGGGACAGAGCCGTGATTCAACAGAGGCGTCAGCCGTTTGAGCAACGAAATTGCATATTCATCCGCCTTCCAGAATTCATCGGCAAACACCTTGAGATGCTCGGTGCTGGTAGGACTCGACTGATAGCTGTTTGGGCTGCGTTCCCAGAGCTTTGCTGGATCTCGCGGACTCATATTGGCACCAATCAGCTGAAGTTGCCGCATGGTAATTTCCACGCGTCGCTTCCAGTGACGTTCCAATGCGTCCTGGGCTGTTTCCGCAATGAACCAACGTTCTGAATTTGCAGCGATCTCAATGGCTTCGGAAGTCTGTCGCACGACATGAGAATCGCGATCGCCAGTCGCATAGATTCTTATCATCAGCTCAACACATCGCTTTGCGACTTCGTTGTCGGGGTGCGTTTCTGTCGCCTTCGCCAATATTGCAATCTGTTCTGCGCTCACGGATTTCAGGACATCAAGTGACTTCTGTCGTTCGCTGTACTGAGGCGCCGCCAATTGAGCGATAGCCGCATGAACCCGTTCGTCTGTCAGTGAGGGCTCTGGGTTGGAATTTGAAAAAGCAGCGGCTGGAGCCTGCTGCTCGGTAGATGACGCGATCTCGTCGGCCGCCGAGATACACTCCAACGACAGACTGCAAATGAGCGTAAAGCTGAGAAATATGCTGCGTGGCATCATGGACCTCAAGCGACGGGAATAGAGCGTCAGATGATTCGTTGCAAAAATCAGCTGACGCCTGAATTGTTTCCGCAATGGGCTGGTTCCGCAAGGCCATCTGAAAAAGTTGTCAGGCCAGCTCTTTTGTCAGGCTACGATTCGCGAGATGTCGTTTCAGGCACTACACTTCCCCGCCAGTGCCGTGTCAGTCGATGAGATAAATGGAAATCGACTAACGCCTCAGGCTCAAGTCGATTGGATTCCGTAAGTTTGTGTTTGCTGCTCGCCTAATGCATGCCTCAGTAAGTTTCGGGTTGTGATGCAGCGTCGCTGTCATTCATCTGGTTCGAAGGCTGGAACAATTATCTGGATGACAAGTGATGCGAGGTGGATGCCCATTGCGAACCGCTTTTTTTTGTATGGCGTGGCTCGCGACAACTGTGGTCGCGTTGTGGAACGTAATCCCACAATTGCTGGCTAATGCTGAGTCACCGACCGGTGTCTTCGGTTGGTTCTTCAGCATGGATGCCGACTGGTCTCTGCCAGTACTGGTGTTGTTGGCTTTGCCTGTCATTGCGATTGTCGTCAAAATGACTGGTTCAAAGCCGCAGAGAGCCCGAAACGGGGCCAATCGCAGCGATCGCAACCTGGTTGATCTTAACGATGGTAAATCAGTCCCGAACACTCGAACACAATTCGCTGCTGCAACCATACTGTTTTGCCTGTCACTATGTTGTAGTGCGTCGATTGGACTTCGATCGGTTTCTTTGGCCGCAATTCCCGGACAGACGGCGCAACATACAAATGTCCGATTTTACGAATTGCCGCCGGCGTATCATGATGAATTCAGCTATCTGCTGCAGGCGCGGACGTTCCTTGCTCGACGAATATCATGGCCCGCGATGACCGTGCAGCCCGACTTGTTTCATCAGGTGCATGTGCTCAATCGTCCGACAACGGCGAGTCGTTACTTTCCGTGGACAGGCGTCTGGATGGCACCGTTCGTTGCTGTGGGATACGCATACTTCGGACACTGGCTGGCCGGTGCAATCGCGTGCGTTTTCTTTCATCGGTGTCTGTATCAGATGCTTGGATTGCGATGGGCGATCGTCGGTGGCGTTTTGATTGCAATCAGTCCTGGGCTCGCATCGTTCAGCAATCTGTTGTTAGCGCATCATCCGACGATGATGGCTCTGGCGGTTTTTCTGTGGGCTTTTCTGCGGCTGATGGAACATCATCGCGCAACCGATGCCACGATCTCCGGTATCGCGCTGTCGCTGGCAATGCTGGGACGTCCAATGACTGCGGCCGGCTTCGCGCTGCCGTTCGGAATCTGGTTGCTGGCGGCACTGATTCGTCAACAAGTGAACCGCAGAAATCGAGAAGCTCCAACTTCCACCGCGACATGGTCATCGCTTCGAATCATTGCTGGTTTCGGCGTCCCGATCGTGCTGGCGTTTGTCGTGCTGACGATCATGGATCACGCGATCACCGGCAGCTGGATGAAATCGGCCTATCAGCTTTACACAGACACCTGGACGCCGCGTCA
>JANOZG010000213.1:0-2961 GCA_031429275.1 Planctomycetota bacterium | reverse complement strand
ACGCTATCCAAAACATGATGTCCATCAGGTGCATTCAGCAAAGGAAGCCGTAAAGAGTGCCGATGTTGTTTACACTGACGTCTGGGCCAGCATGGGGCAGGAAGATGATGCCGTCCGAAGGATGAAAGCTTTTGCGGATTTTCAGGTTAATGAAGAATTGATGCAGGCGGCTCCGAAGGACGCGAAATTTATGCACGACCTGCCCGCCAAACGCGGCTTGGAAGTGACAGACGGCGTCATGGATGGCTCGCAGAGCAGTGGGTTTCAGCAGGCAGAAAACCGCATGCATCTGGCTCGTGGATTGTTTGCGTGGATACTGGGCAAGTAAACTGCGTACATGGCGTCTTGCAGGACGGGTCTCCAGACCCGTCCTGACACGAAACAGAAGATACGTCCGGACGGGACTGGAGTCCCGTCCTACGCTGACAGCGAGTCAACTATGACCGAACCATCGCCGAAACCAGCTGTAATTCTGCCAGTTGAAGCACCGCCAACGACTCCCCAGACATTATCTGCACCCCCAGTTCATCATTCCCGGCTCTTTGGCTTACGCACTGATATTCCTCGCTGGCAGAGTCTAATTGCAGCGTCCATTTGCCTGTGCCTGTTCTTTCTGGCGTGGTGGTATGTCACACTCGGCGACCATGAAGAACGAATCCTCGGGTATTCCCAATTGCCGTCGCCCAATGAGGCACTTGAATATTTCCCTAAACTCTGGGACAGCAAGTCACCTCAAAGTCACCTGTTTAACAATACCGTCAAATCGCTGTCCCGAGTTGCCATTGGGTTTGCTCTGGCGTTGCTGATCGGTGTGCCGCTGGGTGTGGCCGCAGGATGCTTTTCGATCGTCCGTGCGTTCCTGTCGCCACTGATTTTGTTTGGTCGCAACATCCCGGTTGCCGCATTGACTGCACTTGTATTCGCGCTTTTCAAGAGTGGTGAGACCGAAAAGTTCATGTTCATTTTCATTGCCTGCGTGGCGTTCATCATTTCCGATGCCGCAGATGCGATCCGCGATGTCGCTGAACGCTACATCGAAACGGCCTTAACGCTCGGTGCATCAAGACTGCAGATCGTTTTGAAAGTTCTGGTGCCGCTCGCACTGCCAACAATCTTCAATTCCGCCCGAGTCCTCTTTGGGCTGGCCTTCGGATACATCATGCTGGTGGAAGTCGTTAACGATTCCGACGGCGCTGGTGGACTTGGAAATCTGTTGAACGTTGGCCGCAAGCGTGGCATTACGGAAATTATGGCGATCATTATCCTCACGATCCCGCTGGTGGCATGGATGATTGATCAATGTCTTTCGCTGATACAATGCTTGCTCTTTCGCTGGAAGTATGGACGCGAAGCAGAGCGGAATGCACTGTGGCAGCTAACTCGTGGCACCTTGAGACTTTTCTGGCGGTGAAACTATGTCGAAAAACATCGTCGAATTTGCAAACGTCTCGAAGATCTATAACGCTGGCAGCAGCGATGCGTTTACGGCCATTTCGGACGTGACGTTTGAGATCGAAGATCTGGCCGGCAAAGGTGAATTCATCACAGTGCTGGGCCCGAGCGGATGTGGCAAAAGTACGGTTCTGCGAATGATCGCAGGATTAGAACCGCAGCATCCGCCAACAATAGGTGCCGTCCTGGTCAGCGGCAAGCCCGTGCTCGGACCGGGGCCGGATCGAGGCATGGTATTTCAGGACTACACCAGTTTCGACAATCGCACGGTCCTTGACAACGTCGCGTTCGGCCTCGAATGTCGCGGTGTCGATCGAGCCACGCGTTATGAAAAGGCGCGGGAGTGGATTCAGCGTGTCGGCTTGAATGTACAGTCGGATGCAAACAAGTATCCGCATGAACTCTCCGGCGGCATGCGTCAACGTGTCGCGATCGCGCGGACGCTGATTCTGCATCCGCGTATCATCCTGATGGACGAACCTTTCGGCGCGCTTGATCCGCATACGCGGCAGCAGATGCAGGATCTGTTGATGCAGTTGTGGCGTGATGTTGAGGCGACAGTATTTTTTGTCACGCATTCGATCGAAGAGGCCGTCTACCTTGGCGATCGAGTCTTTATCTTCAGCCGCGGCCCTGGTCGCCTGGCACACCAGATTCCAATTCCCCACAGCACCGTTCCCGCTCGCGAAATTCACCGTGACCCGGCGTACCAGCGTCAGGTCCTGGAAATCAGCGAGATTATGGAGCAACTGGAATCGCAGAGAGGCTGAAGACTCTAAAATCCCCACCGTCCGAAGCCAAGTCCAAAGCCAAATGGCCCGCCATACAAAAGACCTGACGACGAAAACGGCGTCAAAACTCGTGACGGAAGGGCTGGTGCAGGAATACGTTTTACCGGCTGCTTGTGTTCGAAGTTGTGCTGGATGATCGTCTGATGGCGAGCGTTCCCGGTCAGAATTTCCATGGTCGAATCGTGGCGGTAGTTTGGATTCGCATCATATTCCACACGATTGAACGGAATAGAATTGTAGATGCGGGAATACGCGGAAGGATCGATCACGATCGATGCTGGTTCGCCGACCACAGCCGCCCTGGCTTCCAAAGGTATTGACGGTACCGACTGGAGTTTCACCGCTGGCTGAATCTCCATCACCCAGTCGTCCTGATGTAGCACAGGAGCTTGGGGTTCTGGAAGCTTCAGGTCATCCGAACGAGCGGATTTCGTGGCATAGATAACAAGGGCGACGGTCGCCATCGTCAATGTGAATCGTCGAGAAAGTTTCATGAGGTCTGTCCTTCAGTTCAACGGTGAACTTCGCGTCACGCTGAGCGAGGTTCACCAGGCAGCGTAAAAACACTGATTGGAAACGTAGAACTGAGGATGAGACCTGCATGTACCCTGTGTCAACGATTGAAATCGGGACTGAACAGAATTCTGAAGGCGAGTAACGAGTTCGCCAGGAATCATGCATGTTCGGGTTTGTTGCCGATATACACCGTCGCAATTCC
>JANOZG010000212.1:0-4336 GCA_031429275.1 Planctomycetota bacterium | reverse complement strand
TTCGTCAGCGCTTGCAATCGAAACAACCAGCAGGCAGTTGGTGAGGACCACGGCAATTCGGGACGCATGTTCAGGAAGAGTGATCATGAATGGTCTCGCTGAGACAAAAGTTCAAGAATCAAATGAGTATCTATTGAGCAGCCGTCGCTACGGACGGAGCATTGAGAGTTATAGGGGCGGCCGGAAAAGTCTTTTCTGTCGCACCGGTTTCGGCGTTGCACAATTTGATCATGCCATCAAATCCTGATACAGCAACCTGCAATTCATCAGGACGAAAACTCACAGCAAAGACAGGCGAAGTTGCATCCGCAATATCTACAAACTTCGCCGCATCTTCTGTCATGTAAATCCGTGCCGCGCCAGAGGTCGCTGTGCTGGAACCTACGATAAACTTGTTTCCCGAGGGTGTCAGATCCAGATCACACAGTCGCCCGGGTAGTTTTGAGTAAGAGCGAATCAAGTTAAAATCGTCACCGATCTGACGAGCTTGCTCGCGGAAGATTTTGTACAGGCGAGGTTCACCGTCAGAACCGACTGCCAGCACTTCTTCACGAGCAGGATGACGAATTACGTCCACCAGTCCACCTTTCAAAGCGCCGGGTGTGATACTGGTAATATTATCCACGAACTGTCCGCTGGCCACGATTGTCAGCTTCATGGACATATCACGACTGACACTGATGACATGGTCGTTTTTCAAAGAGAAAGTTGACCCGAAAACCCAGTCTGAATGTGCATCCATCCGCATGACGACTTCTGCGGTTTCCACCTTTACGACTCGCAAACGATTGTCCGCCGCCCCAACAGCGACCTGACTACCATCCGCATTGAAAGATACGCCGAACAGTGTGTCCACCGCGAGCGTGACGGAATGCAGCAGTTTGCCTTCCGCAACGTTCCATAACTGCAATTCACCAAACAATGAAGGCGTACCTCCGGCCACAGCCAGCATCGTACCATCAGGGGAAAATGCCAGTGATTCTATCCGCTGTGACCGACCAACAAGACGCCTCGGTGGCGCAGTGTCGTCGAGAGTGTGGATCAGGACTTCGTGATAGCCGGAGACTGCCAACAACTTTCCGTCCGGCGAATAATCCATCGACGTTACAAGTGGGGGCGATGTGTATACGGGAGGATTCTCCGGCGTGATTCTGGCACCCACAGCCGGCGGTGAATCGTCGTTCGCGCCCTGAGCAATCCATGTGCGAATTGTGTGGACTGCTTCAGCCGACAGTGGTTCTCCGTTCAGTGGCATTTCCGGATCATCTCCGGAAATGTACGCTACGAGTTTACTTTCATCGGGCTTCGTCGGCACAATCGATGCCCCGGCCTCTCCACCTTTCAGAAGCTCAGCGACACCAAGTACGGAGAGACTGCCTTCGAGCTTGCCGGGAAAATGACATCCAGAGCATTGTCTCTGCAAAATCGGACGGACCGATCGATAGTAGCTGACAGTTTTTTCTGGCGTCGGCTCATCTGCATGGACGCCTTGAATAGAGCTCGTCGCGATTCCAGTCAAAAGGCACAACGCCAAGGGTCGAAGCAGGCTTAAATGCATGCTGATTATCCAAAAACGATGGGAAGGAAGATCAAGGGGCGGGCGTGAACAGCGGAAACATTAATCGCACTACGCGAGAAGTTGGACTTCAATCGATGCGATCCTTCTGGAGAGTAACCAACAACTGGCCAAAAGGCAAAGATTCCTGCGAAATTCGCCGTGAGAAGGCCGCCGGGGACGTCTTTACTGAGTCCAGAATCGTTGTGGGGCAGGCAACTTGCCTGCCAGATTCGTTGCTAACATGTTGAGTTCCGTGAGGGAAATGGCGGGCCAGATGCCTGCCCCAGGATCAAATCAACGGGGTTTGCCGAGCGACAAAAAAAGCCTGCTGTCGCGGATGCAACAGCAGGCTCTTTGAAAGCGAGGTCGACGGGACTTGAACCCGCGGCCTCCAACGTGACAGGCTGGCGCTCTAACCAACTGAGCTACGACCCCTCGCTTGCCTTGCGGCAACTTCAACGTGCAGAACATTACTGCTACCTGATCGTATTTTCAAGGCGACCACCTTTAAAAAACTGACGAGAGTCGAAGCATCTTGTCTGAGAGACATAAAAACCGGCCAAGAAGTTCACCAATCTGCCTGGTAGCGCTTTGTCAACCTTTAGAATTGAGGTTGAGTTGTATTTGTACCACGGACTTCCAGTCCGTCGACGGCACCCTTCAGCGACGGACTGGAAGCCCGTCGTACACCAACCACTAAACTTCAACTTTCGTCGAAAAATCCAGCAAACTGGGAGCAAAGCTGAGGAGTCTGAGGCGTACATATCCGAACGGTCCTCGATTTCAGAGTGAATTCTCGCTTTATCCAGCAGCAAATCACCGTCTGAAAACTCCATTATTCTGCGAGTGTTCAGAAACGAGATGTTTCGCCGCCCCGTTTATTGAGTTGGCCCTCGGGCTTCTGCACTAACAATCTGTAGTGCAAAACCGAAAATCCACTGGGGCAAACCCGATGGCGAAGAGTCCCGATTCCAGACCGTGCAAATCCGTGGGCTTAAGCCTTTCGCCTCAAGAATGCCCTCATTTCAATGTTTTGCGACATTTCCAAATTCTGTTGAGATTTCTGAACGAAACCAGAACTGAATTCGCACTATTAGGGTGGGTAGCTGGCAACGAAAACCGGGAGAATGTTATGCGTCTGACTCTGCGAACACTATTGGCGTATCTTGACGATCGCTTGCCGCCGACAAATGCCAAGGAATTGGGCCAGAAGATCATGAAGAGCCCATTTGCAATGGAACTTGTCGAGCGAATTCGCGAGGTCAAGCGACGGCGACGGCTGGCCATGCCGGAAAAGCCGGTGGCGATGATCGATGCAAATCTAGTGGCTGAGTATCTGGATGATCAACTCACTCCGGAATTAGTCGCAAAGATTGAAATGGAAATTCTGTCATCCGATGTGAAGTTGGCCGAAGTCGCCTCCGCTCATGAAATCCTCGGACTCTTGCAGGATCCAGTCACAATCGAACCTCGGCTGCGCGATAGGTTGTACGCAATGGATCCGACCGGAAAAGTCGAAGTCGCACGAGCTCTGGGGAATGAGGAGACTGGACGTGCTGCATCCGCGTTGCAATCCAAATCAACGACAGAATGGAGGCCATTGCCAGTCGAGGGCACTTCATCGCGGCGTCTGCCGGTCTTTATTGTTGGTGGTTTGGCATTGCTTTGGCTTGGAATTGTAGTTTCAGATTCAGTCTTGTTTGGTCCCAAAACAGTCAACGACACGGGAGCGAACGACGGCAATCAGGCAAACGCCGTTGTAGTTGCAGGTGATCTGGTTGCGGTTACAGACTCCAACAAGAAACCTGATGATCTGAGTGGCAGCGACATCGATGATACTGTTATTAAAGATGCAGTAGCGACGAATCAGCCGGTCGAGCTGAATGCCCTCAACTCCGACGCCGTCATAGTCACAGCAACGCCGAACAACAATCTGAATTCGGCGACCCCAAGCGGTGCTGCGGAAATGAGTGCTCCGGCAGCCGGACCTGTAGCCACAACTGTTGTGGCCTCTGCGGATGCAGTCCCAGCGAAAGCGGTCGATGCTCCGGGCTTGGGCGCTCAACCAGAAAAAGACACCACAACGAAGTTACCGACTCCCGCTGTTGCTGAAAAGGTTTCTTATCACCTGATGTCGGATAACAAGACGTTTTTTGTTTTCGAACCAACGGCAGATCAATGGATGCGGTTGGATCAGATTCCGGGGGGTGAAATCGTCTCCACTAACCGCAACAACATGGACTGCGAAATGCTCTTCAAACAGCGATGGTTTTCTATTGCCGAGCCGTTTGTCGCAAATATTGTGGCAGAAAACAAAGGATGGAATGCTGCGATGTATGGAGCCTTACTCGCTCGAACTTCATCAGAACCAATACCCGGATTGGAAATCTTCTCAGGTCGAATGAAACTCAGTGTTGAACCGACAGACGCGTGGAATGAAGAGCTATTGCCGGCGTTTGGGCTTCGAACGGCTGGTGTCAACACGGCCATCACACTTCGTTCAAAGGACTCTGTTGCAGGAATCGAAGTGATACCAGTGGCGACAGTACCGCTGAACGATTCAAATGGATTCGCAGAATCAACCGCAGCTGCATCCCTGCTACATCTCAACGGGGCTGATTTTCGTGTAACTGTCAATGTGATCAAAGGTGAAGCATCGATTGAATTGCCCGGTACGGAACAAGCCGCAATGTTGTCCATCGGACAAAGTCTTACGTGGTTAGCGGTCGGCGCGGTGGATTCTGCCATGGCACCGGCTGTGGCGGAAAATGTGATGGT
>JANOZG010000211.1:0-1636 GCA_031429275.1 Planctomycetota bacterium | reverse complement strand
GAAGAGGCTGCGGATGAGCAGCAGCTTGACTTTACACAGGGCCCCTCCCAAATGCAAAGCGCCCCACGGGGCGCCTTGTCTGGACAGACCGGCCTCCCTACACTCTGCCTGACAAGCCGATTCCATTGATCAAGCCACCGCCGATCACAACCGATTGCCAATGTTCAAGTCGCCTCCCGGCAACTGGCAGCGACGATTTTAACACGATGCGATTTTTTTCGATGTTGGTCGTCTTTCCGACCGCAATCGCGACTCGCCAAATCCACGGAATACGGCGATATTCTTCTTTGCTGCCGTACTCTTCCGGCAAACCTTTCGCCATGAGAGGAATGATCTCAGCAGCTCTATCCAGATGTGCCGTGATCAGCTTTTCACGAGCTGCATCTGAGTTCGCATCATCGATCAGAAACTCTGCAATTGCCGCCGGTGTCTCGGGAGATCCTGCAACTGATTCTGCGTTATCGTTCACTCCAGTCGCAAGCGGTACGCCTCCAAGGGCCACGATATGGATGGCCCGAAGATCGACGAGAGCGCCCTTCAGCCGTTCAGCGGGACGCAGAACGACGTCTGATTCTCCTTCACTGATCAAAACGTGCCCCAGCCGCACGAGTTGATAGCGATCCCAGCTGCCGGTCGTTTCGACTCTTCCTTTTAACGCTAGCTCTGCGCCTTCCAGGCTGTACAAGCTGCCGGCCGCATCATCGGCACAGGACCACTCTGCCCAGATCTCAACATTCCTTGCGGTTGCAGAATGAATTTTCCAGCGGACGTGGTCATCAGCATCGTGCCAGTATCCAACATTCTGAAAGGGTGTTTCGAACGTAATGTCGCCACCGTAGATTTCAGCTTGTCTTGCCCACAGCGCTGCATTTCCAGCGGCTGGAATTTCTACAACCGTTGGCGTGTTTCCGGGCAGCGTTTTAGGAGGCAAGTGCATGGTCCTGAAAAATGCCCAAAGATCATTCACATCGTCTGTTGTGGCCTTCTGTTCAAAACCTTCTGGCATCAGTGATTTGCCTGTACTGCGAATTTCCTCAATCTCACTTCGCAGGATGGACTCGCGTTTTCCTTCGGCGGCCAAAAGAGTCAAGCTCGATGCATTTTCTTCTGCAATGAGTCCTGTGAAACTGCGGCCGTCGTGCAGAGCGATCGCGAAGGACTGATATCGCGGATCAACCGCTTGATTGGGGTCGAACATCCCGATGAGCAGCGACTGCAGTGGTTTGCCACTGTATCCAGCGATATCCGGGCCAACGATCTGGCCGATGTCCTGAAGTCGATGACATGTAGAACAGTGTTTCTGGAACGCCAGTTTTCCGCGACCCGCGTCGCCGCTCGCTGTAATTGCTGCAGCATATCGATCGACAATCTGCTGACGCTCGGCGGACGCTTTGCGTTTGAATGTAGCAGAGGCAGCCGTCCGAATTGGTCCGTCAGCATGATCCAAAAGTTGTTGCTGTTGTGACAATTCCAATTCGCCCGGTGACATCGAACCGCTGGCAATTGCGGACAGCATTCGCTCAGCCCACTGCGGACGAACCAGCAGCATGGTAATGATCTCCCGTCGCAGTTGTGGCGCGCGAGTAGCCCAATCCGCAAGGACAGCATCAGCAACCTCAATGCGGCCATCTTTCCG
>JANOZG010000210.1:0-5506 GCA_031429275.1 Planctomycetota bacterium | reverse complement strand
ACCAGCAGTTCCGAAAGTGCTTGCTGCAATTCCGAATAGTCCTCAAACACGCGAACGCTGATGTGCGCGGGTCTCCTGACCCCGCGCAGTCTGCGGTCGGACGGGCGGCTCGGTCGGGAGACCGGCCGCAACCGTGGGGCTTCCTTCACTTCGCTCCGCTAGAGCACTATGCGTTCTTCCACAAATCCAGCAGTTTCGATGATTCGTAGTCGCCGGCGGTGATTTCGAATCCAAGGTCCGAGATCATGCGGAAATCCTCTTCCGCCTTCTGACCCGGCGTTGTCAGGTAGTCGCTGACAAACATGGAATTTGCTGGATAAAGTCCCATGGCCTGCATGGACCGAAGATTGACTTCGCGACCACCGGCGATGCGGAGTTCAGCCTTGGGGTTCGTGAGGCGAAACATCGCAAGGACCTTGAGGCAGAAGCGAGCATCGAGTTCGTGAGTAGACTGCAGCGGAGTACCGTCGATGGAATTCAGGAAGTTGATCGGGATCGATTCGACGTTGAGTTCCGCAAGTTTCATGGCAACATCAATGACATCATCATGCACCTCGCCCATGCCGACGATCATTCCCGCGCAAAGTTCGAGGCCGGCGTTGCGGCAGATATCGAGCGTTTCCAATCGATCCTTGAAAGTGTGCGTTGTGCAGATCTCGTCGTGAAAACGCTCGCTGGTATTCAGGTTGTGATTGACTCGATCTACGCCAGCTTCTTTAAGCTTCACGGCCTGTTCTGGTTTTAGCAGTCCCAGGCAACAACAGATATGCAAACCGTATTGATCCTTGATCTGCTTCACGACGCTGGCCACGTGATCGACCTCTCGATCACTGGGCCCACGCCCGCTGGCGACGATACAATAAGTGCGGGATTTGCTTTCCGCAGCCTTGCGAGCGCCTTCCAGGAGGCGTTCGGCATTCAGCATGGCGTATTTTTCGATCGGTGCTTCAGAGATCTTTGATTGCGAGCAGTACGTACAGTCTTCCGGGCACAGTCCACTCTTGGCATTCTTAAGATAGTACAACTGCACCGTCTTGCCGAAGTATTGCCGCCGAACGCGATAAGCGGCATCCAGAATTGCCAATATCTCGTCATCATCTGCGCGAAGAATTCTCATGGCATCTTCACGAGAAAGTGTCTGTCCGTTCAGAACAGAATCAGCCATCTCGTGCCATGACAGTTGAGATATCTCCACAGCAGAAATCGTAGACATATTGCGCGACATTCCAAAACTGATTCGGCGTTCACAACGAGGCTCGAAAACGCCTTCGGAATTGTGATCCCGCGCGGATGGTAACGCAGATTCGCGTCGGAAAAAACGGTTGCGGGACAGTTTGAAAGGAATTTGACAGTCTCAGAATTCAGCGCGGCAGCGCAAGATTTAGATCGATTTCTCTTGAGGATGCGTAAATTTTGAGGATTGTGACGAATGTTTTTTGAGTCTGGAGCGTGAATTCACAGGCTTGAATCCAGTGAGTGCAGCGCGATTTCGGAAAGAAGTTGGAGAAATCTGCTGATTCTGAGAAAGATGCATGTCGACTTCGCTTCTGTGGTTCACAACTGGTTTATTTTTGTTCGAATTGTTGACAATGTCCTGTAGCCACTGAACACTATGAGACATTCGAGGATTAGTTCTCGGAACCACCCCACCTCAATTCCCACCTGATCCACGCGATTCTGCTTCATGCAGACGTAGTAGTGCAAACGTTATGGCAGGCCGCTGATCAGCGGTTCGGCTGTTTGTTTATCAACCCTTGGAGATGTAGCATGGCTCGCGGTAATTCACGGAGAGATTTTCTGCACGTAGGTTTTTGCGGCGGAATTGGTCTGACGTTAGCTCAGTATCTCGAGATGCAGTCAGCTCAGGCGGACATTAAGCAGTATGAAACCAAGGAGGGCACTGCAAAGTCGGTGATCTTTATTTTCCTGCCGGGCGGGATGGCTCATCAGGAAAGTTTCGACCCGAAGCCGTATGCTCCGATCGAATACCGCGGTCCGATGAATTCGATTCAGTCAAACGTGCCCGGAACGTTCATCAACGAACGCTGGGTACAGACAGCCCAGGTCATGGACAAGATCACAGTCTGTCGCAGCATGACCCACGGCGAAGCCGCTCATGAACGCGGCACTCACAACATGTTCACTGGCTACCGACCAAGTCCGGCTTTGTCTTTTCCAAGCATGGGTAGCGTGGTCAGCCACGAATTTGAACCACGCAACAATATACCACCCTACATTTGTATCCCTGGTCAGCCAAACGAATTTGCTGGAACAGGATACCTGAGTTCTTCGTTTGCTCCGTTTAGTCTGGGTTCAGATCCGGCAGATGGTGGTTTTACTGTTCGCGATCTGCAATTGCCGGGTGGTGTGACTGACGAACGATTCACACGTCGTCGTCGTGCTCTCGATGCAGTCAACAATCATTTTGCGAATAAAGAAAAGGCTGATTCACTGGATGCTGTTGATACGTTCTATCAGCGAGCGTACGGTCTGATCAGCTCACAGCAGGCTCGTGAAGCTTTTGATCTCAGCAAAGAACCAGATGCGTTGCGTGACGCATATGGCCGCAACCAGGCGGGTGCTCGAATGTTGATGGCTCGACGCCTTGTTGAAGCCGGGTCGCGTTTCGTAACGCTGACTTACGGCGGATGGGACATGCATGACAATATCGCTGCGGGAATGAACGGTCAGGTTCCACCGCTTGACCAGGCCTTTGCCCAATTGATCAAGGATCTTGATTCTCGAGGTCGCCTGAAGGATACGATGGTTTGTATTGCGAGCGAATTCGGTCGTACGCCAAAGATTAATGGAACTTCCGGTCGAGACCATTGGCCAAAAGTTTTCAGCGTGGTTATGGCAGGCGGTGGCATCAAGGGCGGTTTGGTTTACGGTTCATCCAACTCAACGGCCAGCGAACCTGAAGAAAAGCCATTGAATGTTGAAGACTGGGCGACAACCATTTACCACTGTCTGGGAATCACTGCTGACAAAGAATTGATGGCACCCGGAGATCGACCAATTGAAATCGTTGACGGCGGAAAAGTCCGTTCGGAATTGTTGGTCTGAATTTAGACAACTTCAAACAGCGCTGCGGATCTCCGTTTGAGAAGATTCGCAGCGTTGTTTTGCAGGTAGGTTTCGGAATTTCCCTGACATGGAAGTTTGGGGGTGCACTTTGCGGGAAGGATTCCCGTCGCTGTTTTCAACGGAAGAGACTTTGCCATGCGATTTACTTTCGCTGTCGTGTTAAGCGTATTGCTCTTGTCTGCGACGCCAACGAATCTGTTTGCTGCGGATCCCAATCTGAGCGTGATTGTGCCTCGAGGGGTACAACGTGGCACAGAGCAAACCCTTCGATTTGCAGGGGCTCGCCTTGATGATGCCCAGGAGATTCTCTTCTACGAGCCTGGTTTTGAAGTCCTCGAAATCAAGGCTGCTGACGCAAACAACATTGACGTAAAGATTCGAATTGCGGCCGATTGTGTGCTCGGCGAGCACACGGCTCAGGTAAGAACAAAGACTGGAATTTCAGAATACCGCACATTCTTTGTTGGTGCTCTGCCCGCCGTTGATGAAAAAGAGCCGAATACAGATTTCGCTGCACCTCAGTCAATTGCCATCAACAGCACCGTTGTCGGGACTGTTGACAACGAGGATGTCGATTACTTTGTGGTCGAGGCGAAAAAGGGTGATCGGCTTTCTGTCGAAGTCGAGGGGATGCGATTCGGGCAAACACTGTTTGATCCGTACATTGCCATTTTGAATGACAAGCGTTTCGAGTTGTCTGCTGAAGATGATTCGCCACTGCTGAAACAAGATGCAGCGACATCCATCGTGGTTCCCGAAGACGGCAAGTACATCGTTGAAATGCGTGACAGCGCTTACGGTGGCGATGGGAATTGCCGTTACAGGTTGCACGTTGGTAACTTTCCTCGACCGAAGGCCGTTTACCCAGCGGGCGGCAAGGCTGGCGAAGCGATGGAAGTCACGCTGATTGGTGATGCCAACGGACCAATCGCCAAACAAGTGACCCTTGCCGACAATGGTACCTCTGAATCACTGATCTTTGCGGAAGATGCGACCGGAATCACTCCGTCTGGGCACATCATGCGAGTGTCGCCGGTTCCCAACGCAATGGAAGCAGAACCCAATAATGGCTTTGAAAATGCAACGCCAGTGGCTGTCTTCCCATCCGCGTTTAACGGAATCCTGCAAGAACCGGGTGACGTTGATATCTACAAGTTTACCGCCAAAGCCGGACAGGTGTTTGAAGTCGAATGTTACGGACGCCGGATTCGATCACCAATCGATCCTGTCATGAATCTGTACAAGGCGACTGGCGAGGGAATCACAGGGAACGACGATTCACGGGGTCCTGACAGCTATTTTCGCTGGCAGGTTCCAGCCGACGGTGATTATGCCATTCGTATTGCTGACCACCTGCAGCGCGGCGGTGCGGAGTTCGTGTATCGCGTTGAGTTTCAGGAAGTAAAACCGTCGTTAACGCTGGGCATTCCGCGACTGGCGAGGTACTCACAAACTCGCCAGCAGATCTATGTGCCACGCGGCAATCGCTTTGGAACGATCATTTCGGCAGAGCGAGTGAATTTTGGCGGTGAATTGACACTGGATGGAGTTCAGTTGCCACCGGGAATCACGATGACTGCGCTGCCAATGCCAGCGAATCTGAATGTCATGCCTGTCGTGTTTGAATCCGCCGCAGACGCGCCGTTGGCTGGAGCGCTGGTAGATTTTCGCATGAAGACAACAGACCCGAATCTGCTTGTCTCCGGCAAATTCGCGAACCGAGCGGACTTCGTAATCTCCGGACCAGGTCAGTCACTTTACGTGTGGAAAGACGTTGATCGTCTTCCTGTAGCGACGATTGAGGAGTTACCCTTCAAGCTGGACCTCGTGCAGCCAAGCGTACCGATCGTGCGCAATGGAATGATGATGCTGAAGATCGTTGCAACTAAGAAAGAGGGTTGGGACGAAGCCATCAGTATTCAATTCCCGTTTCGATCTCCCGGTGTGGGAGCGAACAGCGAAATCTCGATTGCTAAAGGGCAAACCGAAGGACTCTATCAGATCAACGCAGATGGGAATGCGGCTCTCGGAAAGTGGCCGATCTATGCGATCGGTTCAGCAAATATCAACGGCGCCAGCTGGGCATCCACGCAAATGGCGTCATTAGAAGTGACGGAACCCTATGTGGGCATGACCGTTCAGCGTTCATCCGTAGAACAGGGCAAAGAAACGGATGTCGTTGTGGATGTTCAGGTTTTGAAAGAACTCAAAGCCCCGGCAACAGTGACGCTTCTGGGATTGCCGCACAAAGTGACCGCAGAGCCGTTGCAGGTCACGGCTGAAACTAAAGAGCTGATCTTCAAAGTGAAGACAGAAATGGACAGCCCGGAAGGCACTCACAAGAATATTTTCTGCCAAGTGACTGTGACAGAAAACAACGAGAGCATTATTCATGCTCGAGTTGGTGATTCAGAACTGC
>JANOZG010000209.1:0-7542 GCA_031429275.1 Planctomycetota bacterium | reverse complement strand
TGGCAATTTCGCAATATTGTGATCATTCGTGGCGAATCAAAAGCCTCAGTTGCCTCGCATTGATCGTGCTGCTGGCGACGAGTGCTCTTCGCGCCTGTCCGTTTTGTCTTTCGCCGCCGATGACGCTGGTGGAAGAAATCGCCACATCAGATATGGTCGTGATTGTTGAGCTGCTGGACTTTGAAGTGATTTGGTCGGGCAAGTCCGCGATTCCTCAATCGACTGTCCGCATTCGTGAATTCCTGCAAGGCGCGGACCTTGCTTCGAAATTCGGTCGCCTGCAGACAGGCCAGGCATTTAAGGTTCGTCAGGAGGTTGCCGGGGAGCCGGGCGACTTGTTTTTGCTGTTCGGTTCGCTGCCAGACAGCAGTGCGTCTACAGGTTCCACATTCGCCTCAAGCGATAGTGAAAAGTCGAACTCTGTTCAGGAACCAAACACTGTTGAGGAGGGGCGTGTTGTAACGGCCGACATGAAGTCTGATGAAAATGAAACAAAGCGAATTCAGCGAACTTCCCTGATGATCCCTGAGCTGATTCTTTGGACTTCATCAACTCCGGTGTCACAAGAGGCAATACGATATATCAAAAATGCACCGTCTCAGGAATTGGCTCAGTCTCAAAGGTTGCCGTATTATCTTGACTTCCTGGAGCATTCAGATCCACTGCTGTCGATTGATGCGTGGGCGGAATTTGCGAACGCAACATATGACGACGTGAAAGCCGTGAAGGGCGAAATGTCACGGGAGAAACTGAGGCAGTGGATCGCCGATCCTATGACGACGCCAGAACGTCTTGGACTCTACGGCATGATGCTTGGACTCTGCGGGGATGCAGATGACGCAGCGTTTCTGCAGGCTCAGATTGGCGATGTTCCGCCGACGGGGAAAGATGAAACGCAGTTTTTTCGATACGGCACTGACGGGCTGATGGGAGGTTATTTGCTGCTGACTGGCGAAGAGGGTGTTAAATTCCTCGAAAGAACCCGCCTGCAGCCCGGCGTTCCGGTGGACAGCATTCATGCTGCGGTTCAGGCAATACAATTCATTTACAGCTATGAGAACAGTCTTGTTTCTGAAACGCGACTTAAAGTAGCGATGCGACAACTGCTCGCAAATGATGAGCTTAGAATTCTAACGATTACAAATCTCGCGAGATGGAAAGACTGGGAGTGTTGGCCAGAGCTGGAACGTATGTTCAAAGAAGAATGCGTCAATGATCGTGCCACTCAAAAAACGATTGTGCAGTTTGCAGAAGAGTGCCGGAAAGCGATTTCTTCAGACGGAAGTCCTTTGGCAGTTGCCGACGTTGCAGATCGATTCCTGAAGGAAGCTGAGCTTCAACATCCGGAGTTGTTCAGGTCAGTCAGCAACGCTGAATTTCGTTCACCATAGCGGACCGCCAGAAGTCATACTCCAGGCTATTAGGGCGGTATCTGAGAGTTCGATATCGGCGCAACTGTTTCTTACGGCTGCTTGTTGGGATCAACGTCAGGTTTGTTAAAGGTTTCGTCCCAAGTCTTTATCAGGCCTGGTACCGCGTCGTAAGTTGCAAGAACGCCGATACTCAGAAAGAAAACGGAACCAAGGACCAGGCCTGTCTTTTGCCAGAGTTTCGGTCGGAGTGGCCGCGGCAACAGCGTGCAGTTAATGACAAGCGTATGCAGGCAGCTGAATCCCAATGCATAGTTGTACATCATGCCGGTCGCGGTCACGAGTAGTTTGTCGCCGGGGACAAACAGTAGCATGAACAACCCCAACACCATGTAGACGCACAGCACGCCGAAATACAGACGTCCAATATGTCGCGTGTCCCACGTCTGAAGAGTCTTGCTGGACGTCCAGAATGCGTCCACCCAGCGACGAAGAACTCCGTCGGCAGTCGCGACCATGCTTGTTCCCAGAATCAGCAGACCGCAGAAAAGTGTCATGTACCAAAACGCGCCGCCGAGAGATGGATTTGTTGCTGCGGCGACAGCATCACTGACACCGTCTGCAGTCATGGCGGCAGCCTGCCATTTATCATTTGGAACAGTCCCTCGTTTCAAGAACTGCACCGACAACATGCTCGGCAGCGCCAAGCCGACGAAACATGCGGGCAGCCAGACAAGATATTGTTCTCGTTCCACATGGGCGACCCAGCGAAACCATCGTTTGAGTGAGTCTGGCGTGAGAAGGAAAACTTTGCCGGAATGTGACAGTTCAATTTCGTGGCCACCAACCATACTGGGAATTGCTCCCACGTGTTTTCCCATGCCCCAACCCTGGTCTCGCGTGAATGAGCTGATTGGCGTGTTGGTCAAACCTCCATTTCCGGAGATTGCTGCCATTGATGCGAGAACACCAACAAGAGCAAAGTCGAAAGCGATCGAACGCTTGGCCTTCCATGCTGAGAAGACATTGTCGATGCGAGGTCCGTGTTCTGCTTCACCTTCGTCCTGCTTGCCATTTTTGTTCAAATCCTCGGCTGGCACGATCGGCACATTACCGAACTTGAAGAAGCCCGTTCCTAGTTCGATCCATGTGGCCTTCGTCGAAAAGCAGAATGCAAGCAGCGTCAGAAACCCAAGCACGACCATCAGCTTGAATGTCATCATGACTTTAATGGAGTTATAGACGCGACCACCGATGCAGAGGGGTACAAACACAGCCATGAAGATCCCGCAGGACAACACTTTCAGGAGAAATGCATCTGCGGCCAGACTTGGATCAGGGATATGGCCACGGATGATTGCGGCCAGCGGAATTGCGGCGTTTGAAGCCAGGTAGGGCAGTATGGAGCCAAAGTCCAGAATCAAATAGAGGACGACCCAGAAAAGTGGATGAGGAGCAATTCGGAACTTTCCGGTGAAAATGGGCTCGCCGCTGTACAAGGTGTAGCGGCTGATCTCCACGTTATAGATCACCTGAAACAAAACGCTGAGCGTCGCGAGCCAAAGCAGGGCTCCACCATATCTGGCTGTGACGAGCGGTCCGGTTAGCCATTCGCCACCGCCGATCGCTGCACCTCCCATCACCAGGCCTGGTCCAACCATTAATGCAAGCTGCGACCACCGGAAGACTGGAGCCTCTGGCAGTTCGCCGACAGTCCAGGCTGGCATGTGAGCCGTGCCAGGCTGAGGCCAAAATGTTTCTTCTGGCGGGGCTTCAGAAGTGGAGTCGGCCATTATGTGAATTCCTGATCTGGGGGCGTCCGAAGTCGGAGGGGGAACGGATTGTCCGAACTCAGCGAACAGATGCAAGGAACCCGGACAATTTGTGCTCATGCATGTAGCAGAAAGTTATCACGAAATCAGGGCCGGCGTTGTCTTTTCGGAGCCTGCGTGTTTGCAGAGTGGGTATTTGCCCAAGAATTGACGTATGGTTTGCAACGTATCGAGCGTACTAAGCGGCAATTTGATGACGAGATTGCTTCTTCGGGCAAAGAACCGGTCCATCGTGCTTTTCTTGATTTGACGTCGCCACTAGAATGAGTCATGGTGAAGCAGCGAAGTAGAATGTTATAAAAACACTGGATTGAAGGAAAATCGAATGCAGGTGGCAATTACTTGTCGTCACGGCAGTATCCGACCCGAGCTACGTGAATACATTACTCGAAAAGCCGAAAAGCTCGTCAAGTACCTGGATACCGTCAGTGAAATTGACGTCACGATCGAATTCGAGGGTCCGCGCGTCGCTGTCGAAATGTTGGTTGAAATCGATGGATACCACACGATCGTAGCTCATGTGGAGGGCGAAGACACTGGTGCTGCGTTCGACAAGACGCTCCACAAGATGGAGCAGCAGGTTCACAAGCATAAAGAGAAACATCGCGACCATCGGCATAAAACATCAGTTGCTGATGCTGCTCAACAGGCAGAAAAAGCTCTGGAAATTGCTGAAACAAACGGCCCTGCCAATGCTGAGTAGTGAGATCGACGGATTTTGATTCCCGGTTACAGTTTTCCCGCGGGTTCCTGTTAAATCCTCTTGGAGAGGATTGTCTGTTGTTTGCTAGACTACCGGGAATTATGAATTGTCGGCAATGCTGTGACCGCTGGTCTTGTTGAACCAGTGCTTGTTTGATGTGATCCTTCTGATCACGCATTTCGATTATTGCTGATCTGGACAATGTGAGAGACAAAATGAAATTGACTGAGTTTGTGATTCAGGAAGCAATTCTGCCGAACCTCAAGGCGACGACAAAAGAAGATGTAATTCGTGAAATGGTGGCTCATATGAAAGCCGCTGGTGCGTTGAAAGCCTCTGATGAAGATGCGGTCGTTGCTGCAGTTCTTAAGCGAGAAGAGTTGGGTTCGACGGGTATCGGTAATGGTGTTGCTGTTCCGCATACGAAGCACGCATCTGTGGAAAAACTGTCTGCAATGGTTGCGATTTCACGCTCTGGCGTCGATTTCTCCAGCCTGGACGGTGAAGATGTGTTCATTTTGTTCCTGCTGATTTCTCCGCCGGATCGCCCTGGCGATCATCTTCGTGGATTGGAAAATATTTCTCGGCACCTGCGAAGTCAGGACTTCTGCAATTTCCTGAAGCAGTCCGCTACGACGACTGACATTTGGGATCTTCTGACGGAAGCAGATGACGGTGATCGCGACGCATAAGGCGTCAGATTCCCTCAAAGAAAGGGGCGGGCCGTGGCGTCTGAGGACGTAGTTTGCAGAAAAGTCAAAGTGACGCCGGAAGATGGGCTGCATTTGCGGCCGATGCAGTTACTGGTACGCACAGCGTTAACGTTTTCGTCCGCGATTAGTCTGTCTTTCGATGGTCGCCGCGCAGATGTGAAGTCAGCGTTTGATTTAATGATGCTGGCCGCACCAACAGGTGCGATCCTGACGCTCGAGGCCTCGGGCGCTGATGCCACAGCCGCTGCGGATGCGATTGGCGAGTTGTTCGAGTCGGGGTTTGCGATATCTGGCTCTGAGCTTCGCTGAGTTGTTTGCTGTCAGGTAAGACCTTAAACTGACGACATGAAGGTCTTCGCAGGAATCGCTGTTTCTCCCGGTGTCGTCTCTGGTCCCGTTTTGGTGCTGGGGTCGGAGAACTTTCGTATTCCCCGGAAGTATGTTGGACGAGACGCGATTGATGATGAGGTGCAGCGTTTTCACGCTGCACTGGAACACGTTTGCCACGACATCAAAGCGAATGAACAATTGGTGTCATCTCAGCTGGGAGCTCAGTACGGGGCGATATTTTCTGCTCATCTGCAGATGGCGCAGGATCCGCGTTTGATTCGTGAGGTGGAAGCGTTGATTCGCGAACAAACGCGATCACCTGAATTCGCCGTCAGCCGAGTGCTACGCAGTTATGCGGAGCAACTCGAAAAAATGGGGGACCGCTATCTCTCCGAACGCGCGCTCGATATTTTCGATCTTGAAAAAAGACTTCTGCGTCAATTGCTCGGTGAAAGTCGCGAAGAACTGAAGAATCTAACGGAACCAGTCATCGTGCTGGCTCATGATTTGACTCCGAGCGAAACGGCGACTCTCAACACAAAATTCGTGCTGGGATTTGCAACGGAAGTTGGCGGTCGCACGAGCCATACTGCGATTCTCGCCGGTGCTCTCGAAATCCCGGCGATCGTCGGACTTGGCCGATGCGTTGCTGGTGTATCCGGCGGCGAAACCGTAATTCTGGATGGCGACAATGGTCGATTCATCCTCGATCCGGATAGTGAAACGATTGCTCGCGTATACGACATGCAAGCTCGTAGTGAGCGTATTCGCGTGCGATTGGGGCTCATGGAAGCTCTGCCTGCGGAAACTTTGGATGGTCAGCGCGTCACAATTTGTGGCAATATCGAGTTTCCTGAAGAGGTCAGTCACTGCATCAAACGTGGTGCTGATGGTGTTGGGTTGTATCGAACTGAATTCTTGTTTCTGACCGGAAATCGTGAGCCCTCTGAATCGGATCACTACGAAGCTTACTGCAAGGTTGTCGAAGCATGCGGCGATCTTCCGGTCGTGATTAGAACTCTGGATATTGGTGCCGACAAAGTGCCACAGCTTCTGGAACAACAGTTCTCGGAGGTTCAGAATCCGATGCTGGGGCTACGCAGTATTCGCCTCAGTTTGCTAAACACCCCAATGTTCAAGCGGCAGTTGAGGGCGATTCTGCGAGCATCCGTACATGGCAATGTACGGGTCATGTTTCCTTTAATCTCCACTCTGCTTGAGTTTCGTCAGGCCAAGATGATACTCATGGACGTAATGGAGGATTTGGAGGAGGAAGGGATTCCGTTTCAGCGAAACATTCCGATCGGCATGATGGTCGAAGTTCCGTCCGCCGTGATTCTGGCGGAAGAATTCGCGAGAGAAGTCGACTTCTTCTCGATTGGTACAAACGATCTTATTCAATACACTCTCGCGTGTGATCGTTCGGATCCGACGGTTTCTAACCTGTATCGCTCAGGCGATCCGTCAATCCTGCGACTTATTCAAATGGTGCTGCGTGCTGCAGAGAAACATGGGAAACCTGTGACAGTCTGCGGGCAAATGAGCTCTGATCCTCGGTTCATTCCGCTGTTGTTGGGAATGGGATTGCGAAGTCTCAGTGCAACACCTCAAGCAATCCCGCGGTTAAAGGAAGTCGTAAGAAACGTGTCGATTTCTGAAGCCATTCGAATTTCTCAACATGCGTCTTCGCTGGATCTGGCTCGTGACGTAGAGCATTATTTGCAAGGTGAACTTTCGCGACTTTGTCCGGACCTGGTGGACACTGTTGAGTTTTAAATATGAATACAACCGAGGCTGTCGACGTTCGGCAGCCCAATTGGAAACAACAAGAGCCAGCGATCATGCTGGCAAGATAAAACGAACATCGCGTCAATGAAAAAAGAAATGTTGATCAATGTCCTCCAGCCGGAGGAGAGCCGTATCGCCATTGTGGAGGACGGCGTATTAGAAGAATTGTATGTTGAACGCAGCAGCGCGGAAAACTACGTTGGGAACATCTACAAGGGTAAAGTTGTAAATATTGAACCCAGTATTCAGGCTGCATTCGTGGATTTTGGCGTGGGCCGAAATGGTTTTCTCCACGTGAGTGATGTTGAGTATCAATACTATAAGCACCTCGTAAAGGATGAACCGGAAGAGGAGCGTGAAGAACGCGAACCTGGTCGCGGTGGCCGTCCTCCAAAACATCTGAACGAACGCAACGCTCGCAACAAACCGCCAATTCAGCGGATTTTTCAACGCGGAAGCGAAGTTCTGGTGCAGGTCATCAAGGAAGGTATTGGCAACAAGGGCCCTACTCTTTCTACGTACATTTCGATTCCTGGCCGATATCTGGTCTTGATGCCAGGCCTGCAGCGCGTTGGTGTCAGTCGCAAAATCGACGACGAAAAAACGCGCCGCCAGCTTCGTCAGACAATGAAGGCCATTCAGCCACCAGAAGGTCTGGGTTTCATTATCCGAACTGCTGGGATTGATCGGGAAGAGTCTGATCTGAAGCGGGACTTAAACTATCTTCTGCGACTTTGGGAGACCATTGTGCTGCGTCTGAAAAAGACCGCAGCACCTACGGATATCTACGAAGAAAGCGACATGAT